>CAYXYM010000177.1:0-2919 GCA_964469285.1 uncultured Gammaproteobacteria bacterium
CTGCGACTCATCGCTGATTTCGAGCGAGCTCCGACGGCGCGTACCCTCGTTGAGCATGCTGACCGCGAGGTCAGCAGTGCCGGGCGCGCTGAACTGGTCGGCCGCGTAGCCCGCGTCGAACACGAAGGTCATGTTCACGACCGGGACCGCATCGCGCTGGACGAGTTCGACTTTGAGCCCGTTCGAGAGCGTCGCGCGTTCTGGCGCCGGGAAATCGACCGTCGGGAACGAGTCGGGGCGCGGCGCGCCGGCGCTACGATCGACCGTGGATTCCGCAACACTGTAGTCCGGGTACGGCGTCACTTCGAGTACGAGCGCGCCGTCGGACAACCACTGCCGGGCGACGCGCTGGATGTCGCGCGGCGTCGCTGACTCGATACGCGCGAGTCCTTCCTTGTACTGCTCCGGTTCATTGAAATACACCTCACCCGACGCGAGCAGATCGGACTTGCCGCCGAACCCACCGATGCGCTCGGCGCCGCGGATAAAGCTCGCGCGGTAGCCGGTGCGCACGCGATCGAGTTCGCTGCGCGTGGCGCCGCGCGCGAGCAAACGTGCGAGTTCCTCGTCCATCGCCTTTTCGACCGCTGCAAGGTCGCCGTCCGGCTGCACGGTCGCCCACATCACGAACAGGCCGGCGATCTCCATGCCGTACGCAAACGAGCCGACGTCTGTCGCGATCTGGTCGCGGTACACAAGCCGCTCGTAAAGGCGCGAGTTCTTGCCGCTCGTGAGCAGGCTCGATACGAGCGCCAGATAGTCGGTGTCAACGTGGCCTTCTTCCGGGATGTTCCAGACTTTGTAGACGCGCGCCTGCGGCACGCGGTCCTCGAGCACCATGCGGTGCACGCCCTCACGCTTCGCAATCCACGCTTCATGACGCGGTAACGGCTGGCCGGGAGCGATATGGCCGAAGTAATGCTTGACCCGCTCGAACACCTGGTCAGGGTCGACGTCACCCGCAACCACGAGCACGGCATTCGACGCGCCGTAATACGACTTGAACCATTCGTGTGCGTCGTCGAGCGTCGCAGCGTCGAGGTCCTCCATGAATCCGATGACGGGCCAGGAATACGGGTGACCCTTCGGGAACGAATTCGTGAACACGAGCTCCCAAACCCGGCCGTACGGCTGATTCTCGCCCTGCCGTTTCTCGTTCTGAACGACGCCGCGCTGCTCGTCGAGCTTATCCTGGGTCACTGCGCCGAGCATGTGCCCCATGCGGTCCGACTCCATCCACAGCACCGTATCGAGCGCAGAGACCGGGACATTCTGGAAATAATTGGTGCGGTCGACGTTCGTGGTGCCGTTCAGGTCGGTCGCGCCGATGCGTTGCATCAGCTTGAACCAATCCTCGTTGTGATTCTCCGAACCGTTGAACATCAGGTGCTCGAACAGGTGAGCGAACCCGGTCTTGCCCGGTTTCTCATCTTTGGAGCCGACGTGGTACCACACGTTGACGGCGACGATGGGCGCCTTGTTGTCGACGTGCACGAGCAGGCGCAGGCCGTTGTCGAGCGTATAGCGCTCGTACGGGATGTCGAGCGTGTCCGCTGCCGAAAGCGGCAGGGCGGTTAGGCAAAGCAACAGCGCGAGGATTGAGCGGCGCATTGGAGTGACCCCTGAAAGTGTGAAAGGCTTGATTTTGCCTGACCCGGGCGCAGACGGAAAGTTCCATGCTTTAATTCCCATATGACCGCCCCGGCACAGGCCAGCCGTAAGGAAATCTTCGGCTGGGCCATGTTCGATTTTGCGAACCAGGCCTACACGCTGCTGATTATCACGGTCGTTTTCGGCGACCTGTTCGTGCGTGTAATCGTCGGCGACCAGGGCGACGGATACCGGACCGCAAACCTGCTGTGGAGCAGCGCGCTTGCGGTCAGCTACTTGCTCGTCGTCGCAAGCGGGCCGCTGCTCGGCGCAATCATGGACTTCACCGCGCAGAAGAAGCGGTTCCTGTTCCACAGCTACGTGCTGACCATCATCGCGACCTGCGCGCTCTACTTTGTGGAACCCGGCGCGGTCTGGCTTGGCATCGCGCTGATTGTCGTGTCGAATTTTGCGTACTCGGTCGGCGAGTCGTTCATCGCGAGTGTCCTCCCCGATCTTGGCCCGCCCGATCGCCTTGGTTGGATTTCCGGCTTCGGCTGGGCGCTCGGCTACGTGGGTGGATTATTCGCCGCGGGCTTCACGCTCGTGTTCCTCGGCGAGGTCAGCGCCGAGAATTTCGAGCGAATTCGGTGGGTTGGGCCGTTCGCCGGTGTCTTTTTCCTGCTCGCCGCGATTCCAACATTTGCGTGGTTGCGAGAGCGCGGCCGGCGTCAGTGGCTCCCCGCAGGGGAATCACTCGCGCGGCTCGGTTGGCGCCGCCTCGCACACACCGTATCGCGCGTGCGCGAGTCCCGCGACATGGCGGTGTTGATGGTGTCCGTGTTCTTCGCGATGGCCGGCGTCTACATTGTCATCGCATTCGCGTTCATTTACGGCGCTCAGGTCATCGGCTGGAATGGCACCGTGCGCAACGTGATGTTCATCGTGGTGCAGGTCACCGCGGCGGCCGGCGCGCTCGGCTTCGGTTTGCTACAGGATCGCATCGGCGCGCGCACCACGTACATCACAACGCTGTTGCTGTGGATCGTCGCAATCGCGGCGATTTACGCGACGCCGGATGTAACCGCCTTTGTGAACGCGACGTTCGATGCGCAGTGGGAAGCGCAACACGTGTTCCTCGTGGCCGGGTGTCTTGCGGGGCTCTCGCTCGGCTCTAGTCAGTCGGCCGGGCGAGCGCTCGTCGGAATACTGTCGCCGCGCGCGAAAGCCGCAGAGTTTTTCGGATTTTGGGGGCTGTCGTCAAAGCTCGCGGCGGTGTTCGGGATATTCGGCCTGGGCCTGCTCCAGGTCGCTTTCGGCCTGCACCGC
>CAYXYM010000178.1:0-4135 GCA_964469285.1 uncultured Gammaproteobacteria bacterium
CAAGTGCCCGTCGTGCGGCGCGATGCTGTATCGCGCCGAAGTCGAGCGCTGCTGCGATGTCTGTCCAAAGTGCGCGCACCACCTGCGAATCGGCGCGCGGGCACGGCTCACGCAGTTCCTTGATCCCGACAGCCCAAGCGAAATCGCTTTCAACGTGCTACCCGTCGATGCGTTGAAGTTCAAGGATTCGAAGCGTTACCGGGACCGCATCACGCAAGCGCAGAAGGCATCCGGTGAAACCGACGCGCTGATTGTCTGCTCGGGCACGCTGAAGGGTGACCCGCTCGTCGCCGCCGCGTTCGAGTTCTCATTCATGGGCGGCTCGATGGGTGCCGTCGTCGGCGAGCGGTTCGCGCGCGGCGCAGATTTGTGCCTCGAGCGACGCATCCCGCTCGTTTGTTTCTCGGCGAGCGGCGGCGCGCGCATGCAGGAAGCCTTGTTCTCGCTGATGCAGATGGCGAAGACCAGCGCCGCGCTGAAGCGCATGTCGGACCAGGGCATCCCATTCATCTCCGTGCTCACCGACCCGACGATGGGCGGCGTTTCCGCGTCGTTCGCGATGCTCGGCGACGTGATTCTCGCGGAACCCAAAGCGCTCATCGGCTTCGCGGGACCGCGTGTGATTGAGCAAACGGTGCGGCAGACACTGCCGGAGGGCTTCCAGCGCGCGGAGTTCCTGCTCGACCACGGCGCGATTGACCAGATTGTCGACCGCCGCGACATGCGCGACACGATCGCTTCCATCCTCTCGATGCTCGGTGGCCGCTAAAACCCTCGAAGGTTGGCTGCGCTGGCAGGAAACCTTACACCCCCGCACGATTGATCTCGGACTCGACCGCGTCGCCGCGGTGCGTGATGCGCTCGGCCTTCGCAATCCCCCGTTCCAGCTCGTCACGGTCGGCGGCACGAATGGCAAGGGTTCGTGCGTCGCGTGGGTGACCGCATTTTTGGCGGCTGCCGGCCATCGTGTCGGCACTTTCACGTCGCCGCATCTCATCCGATACAACGAACGCATCGTCGTCGATGGCCGCGAGGTCGACGACGGGGCCTTGTGCACCGCGTTTGAGGCCGTGGATCACGCGCGCGGCGCGACGAGTCTCACGTATTTTGAATTCAGCGCGCTCGCGGCGCTGCATTACTTTCGCGAAGTGGGCATCGACATCGCCGTGCTCGAGGTGGGCATGGGCGGTCGCCTCGACGCGACGAACACGGTGGACGCCGACGTCGCCGTTGTGACCTCGATTGGCGTTGACCACGTCGAATGGCTCGGGGCGGACCGCGAGGCGATCGGCTTCGAGAAAGCGGGCATTTATCGAGCGGGGCGGCCCGCGGTGTGCGCAGACGCCGAGCCGCCGGCAAGCGTACTGCGCCACATGACGGCCATCGGCGCGCAACCGGTGATCGCGGGCGCGCACTATCGCCATGAAGTGCATGCCGGTGGCCGCTGGGATTTCACCGGCGTGAACCACGCGTACGCGGATTTACGCGCGCCGTGCCTGCCGGGCGCGGTGCAGTATGACAACGCGGCGGCTGCGCTCGCGGCGCTCGACGTGTTGCCCGGTTTTGCGCCACCGGACCCGGTGTGGGTCGAGCGCGGCCTTGGCAGCGCCCGGCTGCGTGCACGCTACGAGCGCATCGCCGCCGAACCCGAAGTCATCGTCGACGTCACCCACAACCCGGCCGGTGCGCGCGTGCTCGCAGCGCAGCTCGCTACGGATGTACACGGTGGTCGCACGTTCGCCGTGTGCGGCATGCTCGCCGACAAGGCGGTCGCCGAAACCCTCGTGGCGCTCGACGCGGTGGTCGATCAGTGGCTGTTCGCACCGTTGCCCGGTCCGCGTGGCGCCGACGCCGCGACGATGCGCGCGCACGCGCGCGCGGCGGGCCTACGTGGCGCGACCCTCGAGTGCGCTGGCGTCGCGGAAGCCCTCGCGCACGCTCGCTCGCTCGCGGGGCCGGCAGACCGCATTGTGGTATTCGGCTCGTTCCTGACCGCAGCCGCCGTTCTGTAACCCGCGATTTGCTAGTATCGACCGCCATGGACCCCTTGCTCAAACAACGCATGGTCGGCACCGCAGTACTGGTCGGCCTCGCCGTGATATTCGTCCCGATGATTCTCGACGGGCCGTTGGAGCAGAATGCGGCGCCGCCTCAATCGGTCGGAATGCCCATCGAGCTTCCGGCCCCGGCGGAAATCGAGCCGCCGGCATCGGCGACCGCGACCGCGGAACCGACGCCTGCACCGCCGCCCGCCGAACCTTCAGCCGGCGAGGGATGGGCCGTCCAGCTGGGCAGCTTCTCGACCGAGGCCAACGCCGAAGCGCTGGCCCGCAAGGTCAACGACGCGGGATTCAACGCGTTCGTGCAACGGGTCCAGGTCGACAACGGCACGATGTACCGCGTGCGCATCGGACCGCTGGACGAGCGTGACGCGGCCACCACGCTCGCGGCGCGTGTCACCCGCGCGACCGAGGAGCGCGCGGTGGTCGTACCACACCCCTGATATAATGCGCCGCCTATGCTCTGGGTAGATGTCGCGATTCTGGCGTTGATTGCTGTATCGACGGTCATCGGCCTGATGCGCGGGCTCGTGAAGGAAGTGTTGTCGCTCGTCGCGTGGGTCGTCGCGTTCTGGGTGGCTATCGGTTTCGCGGCGGAGCTCTCGCCGCACCTCGGCTTCATTTCGGAGTCAGAGGTCATGCGCGCAATCGCCGCGTTCGTGATTTTGTTCGTCGCCGCGCTGGTCGTCGCCGCGCTGGTGAATTACCTGATCGCGATGCTCGTGAAGGGCACCGGGCTTCACGGCACCGACCGCGTTCTCGGTATGGTGTTTGGCTTTCTGCGCGGCGTCGTTGTCGTCGCGGCGCTGCTCGTCGTGGGGCTTGTCGCCGAGCAACAGGGCGAGGATTGGTGGCAGGGCTCGTTCATGGTCGACGCGCTGGAGCCGGTCGCGGTGTGGATGCATGGCTTTCTTCCAACGGACATAGGTGCCTGAGATGTGTGGAATCGTCGGTATCGTTGCCAAGAGCCCGGTCAATCAGGCGATTTATGACGCGCTGACGGTGCTGCAACATCGCGGGCAGGATGCCGCCGGGATCATCACCTTCGATGGCGATCGCCTGCATCTGCGCAAGGAAAACGGGCTCGTACGCGACGTCTTCCAGCGCGAGCACATGCTGCAGCTCACCGGCAACGCCGGTATCGGCCACGTCCGCTACCCGACAGCCGGCAGCTCGGACTCTCTTGAGGCGCAGCCGCTGTACGTCAACTCCCCGCATGGCATCGCACTCGCACACAACGGTAACCTCACGAACAACCGCGAGCTCAAAGACGCGCTCTACCGCGACGACCTGCGCCATTTGAATACCGACTCGGATTCAGAAGTCATCCTCAATGTGTTCGCGCACGAGCTTGCACGGACCGGCGGCAAGCACATCACGCCCGACAATATCTTCGACGCGGTCGCCGCGCTACACCGGCGTTGTTCGGGCGGCTACGCCGTCATCATGTTGATCGCTGGCCAGGGCATCGTCGCCGTTCGTGATCCGCACGGCATCCGCCCGGTCGCATTCGGCAAGCGTGAGACACCCGACGGCGACGAATACATGGTCGCGTCCGAGAGTGTCGCGCTCGATGCCGCCGGGTTCGATCTCGTGCGTGACGTCGCGCCGGGCGAGGCGATCTTCATCGACCTCGATGGCAAGCTCCATACGAAGCGGTGCGCGGAGGATGCACACTACACGCCGTGCGTCTTCGAATTCGTGTATTTCGCGCGGCCCGATTCGATTATCGACCGCGTGTCGGTTTACAAGGCGCGGCTGCGCATGGGCGAGAAGCTCGCGGAGAAAATCATGCGCGAATGGCCGGACCATGACATCGACGTCGTGATTCCGATTCCCGACACAAGTCGCACCAGCGCCATGCAGCTTGCCACGCTGCTCGGCGTTAAATATCGCGAAGGCTTCGTGAAGAACCGCTACATCGGTCGCACCTTCATCATGCCGGGGCAGGCGGCGCGGAAGAAATCCGTGCGCCAGAAGCTCAACGCCATCGAGCTGGAGTTCCGCGGCAAGAACGTCATGCTGGTCGACGACTCCATCGTTCGCGGCACCACCTGCAAGCAGATCATCCAGAT
>CAYXYM010000179.1:0-7805 GCA_964469285.1 uncultured Gammaproteobacteria bacterium
CCCGTCAGCTCGTCGAGGAACGCCATGCGCCACGACGTCTGCAGCAACGCGACCAGGAACACGAGTCCCGCGGAACCGAGCAGCGCGCCGGTCCACGGCGTGTGCACCCCGTCGTACAACGCGAGCACCACCGCGATGGTCGCGGCGAAGAACGCGGCGCGCATCGGATCGGGGGACAGCACGAGTCGGCCGTGGAACAGCAGCAGTGCGACGAGCATCATCAAAAGACCCGGCGGTTCGACCGCGATGGCGCGCGTGAGCGCGCTCTCGAACAGCGACATCGACAGCAGCCACGCGAGCTTGTCGCTCTGCGACCACAGCACGATCCAGACAAACACTATCTCAAGGAAAATGAGCAGGAAGCGGAGGCTGCCAGCGCGCGTGAAGACGCCGCGCTCCCCGATCATCGCAAACACCATCAGGTTCAGCGGCAGGAACACGCTGACCGCATCGAACAACGCGTAGCCCGCGAAGGCGCTCGTGTGGGCGCCCGAGGTGAGCGCGAACCACGCGACCATGATGCTCAGGATGGCGAAGAACGCGCGGCTGCGGTTGAAGTGCAACGCGGCGAGCAACGCGGCGCCGGATAGGATCACCGGCGTCCAGGACAGCGCCACCCGGATCTGGTCGGGGAGTTGCTCCGCCCACGTAAGAATGCACAGCGTCACCGTAATGACGACGGTCGCCGGCAACAGCGCGGAGACGACTTTACGCCAGACCAAGCTTCTTCATCTGGCGGTCGTGGAGGCGCGACAGGGTCAACAGCGACACGGTCGCGCCAGACAGCGCGAGGAACATGTCCCATTGCGTATCCCAGTTGTCGCCCTGCGTCCCCAGGAACGATGCCGCGGCGTCCTCGCTCGACAGCGCGACCCACCACTCGATGAGTTCGTAGAACGCACTGATTGCGAGGCAAATCGAAACAACGAGGTAGAACAGCCAGCGTGGCCGCGCGAGCACACGATTTCTGATCAGCACTTCGCGCGCGATAATCGCCGGCACGAACCCCTGCAGAATGTGGCCGAGCCGGTCGAAGTGGTTGCGCGACAGGTCGTAGGTGTCGCGCAACCAGTTGAACAACGGCACTTCGGCGTAGGTGAAGTGACCGCCAATCATCATGACCACCGAGAAAATTGCGACGAGCCAGTACGCGAGATCCGTCATCCGGAACGTCGGGTAGAAGTAGATCAGGACCCCGATGCCGACGACGGGCGGCGCGACCTCTAGCGCCCAGGTGGCTTGGTCTGCCGGGCCGATGCCGGACCAGATGAGTACCAGCGCGCAGACGGACAGCAGGAACCAGTGAGCCGGTGGGACCGGTGTACGCGAGTGGACCATCGGTGTAATTTATACCCCATGAACCTCAAAACACTAATTTTCTTGCTGGCCATCGCGCCGGCGACCGCGCTGGCCGCGACACAACCAGCCCGTCTCGCGTTGCCGGCTGACGCCGACAGCGAAGTTTCCATCGAGAATCTGGCCGGCACGATGACAATCATGGCCGGTGATGGCAACGAGATCATCGTCGAGATCGACCGCATCGGCGCGACCGACGAACTCGCGCAGAGCATCACGCTCCAGCATCGGGTCGACGGCAACGACATAGAAATCTGGGTCGACTATCCGAACAAGCAGTACGTGTACAAGCCGGAGCGCGGCTCACACAACACGACGACGACTTACCGCGGCAAGCGCATCCGCGTAGCGAGTCGTGGCCGGGGCGACGAGGTGTACGCGGACGTGCGCGTGACGGTGCCGCGTGGCGTCGAATTCAACGCACACAATGCCGTCGGCACGCTCAGCGCGGAGGGCCTGCGCGGTGAAGTCTCGCTGCGTACGTCGTCCGGCCACGTGACCGCGGCGAACGGGGATGGCGAGTGGACCGTGCGCTCGGGCAGCGGCCGGCTCGATATCTCGAACTTCGAGGGCGAGCTCGACGCACGCACCGGTTCCGGCAGCATCGACCTCGCGAACGTCAGCGGCGACATCGAGGCGAACACGGGCTCCGGCGGCATCGACGCGAAAGTCATCGGTGGCGAGGTCGAGATGGGCACGGGTTCGGGCAGCATCCGCGTCAGCGAATTGACGGGCGGCGGCGATCTTGAGGCGACGACGGGCTCTGGTTCCATCCGCGTCGACGGCGACTTGTCGAACGTGAAGAACATCACGATGCGCACCGGTTCGGGCAGCATCAAAATCCGCGCGAGCGGTGTGCCGAATGTGATGCTCGTCGCGCGTACGGGTTCGGGTGGTGTCGAAGTCGATGTACCCGGAATGACGAACGTGACGGCGAAGCGCAATCGTGTCGAAGCGACAATTGGGACAGGTGAGGGTAAAGCAACTTTGCGCACCGGTTCCGGATCAATCGAGTTTTTGGGACGAAAGTGACCGTTTGCGCACATTGCGTGCGCACTATCTTTTCCCTCGCGAGATGCTAACATCTGGCGAAATTTTGTAATCCGTTTTTGGGGGAAAAGATTGATTCACTATCGCGAAGCGACCGTCGCCGACATACTCGATATGGCGGCTATCCGTCTTGAAGTCGTGGAAAACACGCTCACGGATCCGGGTCGCGTCACGCGCGGCATGTACCACGATTACCTCACGACGTCGGGCAAGGGATGGCTCTGCGAAGTGAACCGTCGCGCTGTCGGTTTCTCGGTGGCCACCTTGACGGACCAAACCATCTGGGCGCTGTTCGTACATCCTGAATACGAAGGCCGCGGTATCGGCAAGGAGCTGCTCGCGCTCGCGGTCGACTGGCTGTTCGAGCAGGGTGCCGAGAGCATTTCGCTGACCACCGACCCGGACACGCGGGCAGATCGCCTGTACCAGTCCGCCGGGTGGGAGCGTGGCGAGCACATCGCAAACGGGGAAGTCCGGTACCGGCTCGCCCGCATCAGGTAATCACCTGAGGACGCATTGTCCACGTGTCCCAACCCCTTACAATTGCGGTATGAACGATTCCGACGCCGGTAATGGCGCGACGCTTCATGTTCGGCTCGAACGCCAGCTCAACGCATTGCTGCTCATCAGCCGCCGGTGGCGCCGCTACGAAGCCGACGTGCAGGCGGCGTTCAAGAGCATCACCGAATCCGCTGCCGCGGCGCTCGCCGTCCAACGCTCGAGTGTCTGGATTCTCGACGACAATCGCGAGGCGATTGTGTGCCACGACCTGTACGAGTTTGGCCGCCACCGCCACACGCGTGGGTTCAAGCTGACCCGCGCCGAAAACCCTGCGTATTTTGCTGCGATCGAGCGCGACGAGATGATTGCCGCGACCGACGCGCACGAGCATCCGAGCACGCGCGCGTTTTCGAAAGGCTATCTCAAGCCGCACGGCATCGGCGCGATGCTCGATGTGCCGATCCGCGTCGGCGGCGAGCTGACCGGCGTGTTGTGCCATGAACACGTCGGCGGACCGCGGCTGTTCCTCGCGGACGAGCAAACCACCGCGCGCCTGCTCGCCCATCTCGCGTCGCTTGCATGCGAAATCGAAGAGCGCCAGCTCAGCGAAGCACGCGTCGCATGGAACCATTCCCTGACACAGGCCGCGGTGGACAGCGCAGGCGTCGGGGTGGTCGCCGCCGATCTTGAGGGCACGGTGACCTACATGAACGACCGCGTGCACGAAATCTGGGAGCTGCCGAAAGAAGTGATGGAAAAGAGCCGCACCGAGCGTCTTGCGTACTTCGGGCAGCTCATGCGCGACCCGAACCGGTACATGAAGACCATCAACAAGGCGCTCGTGGATCCCAAGGGAAAAATCAATGGCCTGCGCGTGGAACTAAAGGACGGCCGCACGCTCGAAGTCGGCAGCCGTCCCCAAATCGTGGACGGGAATATAATCGGTCGGGTCTGGACCGTTCGAGAACTCACTGGGGAATAAAACATGATGCGTCCGATTCTGCTTGGCAGCCTGCTGTTCGTCGTCGCCTGCGCGCCACCAGCTCCGCCATTGCCGGAGCCCCCGGTCGCGGAGACCCGCGAGTACCAGGTCGAGGCGCCGCACGGCGCTTCTCGCGCCGACGAGTACTACTGGCTGCGCGACGACACGCGTGAGAACCCCGAGATGCTCGCGTACCTGAACGCCGAGAACGCCTATGCGGATGCGGTGCTCGCGCCGCTTGAGGGGCTGCGCGACGCGCTCTACGCAGAACTGGTCGGTCGCCTGAAGCAGGACGATGCAACGGTACCGTCCCGCTACAAGGACTACTGGTATTACACGCGCTACGAGGAGGGTAAGGAGTACCCAATCCACGCGCGCCGCAAGGGCACGATGGACGCGGCCGAGGAGATTCTCCTCGACGTGAACGCCCTCGCTGAAGGCCATGGCTACTACAACGTCGGCAACCACAAGGTCAGCCCGAACCAACAACTGCTCGCCTACTTCGAAGACACGGTCGGCCGCCGCCAATACACACTGCGCGTGAAGGACCTCGAGACCGGCGAGTTATTGCCGACCGAGGTTCGCGGTCTGTCCCCGAGCGTCGCGTGGGTCGGGGACGACAAACTGTTCTATACGCAGAACGACCCCGAAACGCTGCTCACCAATCGCATCTTCATGCACCACGTCGACGGCGGTGCGCCGGATGTGCTCGTGTACGAGGAGGCCGACGACAGCTTCTTCATCGGCGTCGGCGCCACGCGCTCCGAAGAGTACGCGTGTGTGTTCATGCAGAGCACCATGTCGTCGCGGCAGATGTGCACCGAGACCGCCAACCCGGGCCACTTCCGCTGGGCGACGCCGACCGAGCCCGACGTTGAGTACGAGGCCGACCACCTCGGCGATCGCTGGGTCATCCGCACGAACTGGGACGCGAAGAACTTCAAGCTGATGGAGGTCTCCGAGCACCAGCTCGCGAACCGCAGCCACTGGCGTGATCTCGTACCGCACGACGACACCGTGCTTGTCAGCGGCTTCGAGCTGTTCGACGGCTTCGTTGCGGTCGGCGAGCGTTCGAACGCGCTCACGCGCATCCGCATCCTCGGCAATGACGGCGAGGCGAGCTTCAACGCGGCCGATGAACCCGCGTTCACGATGAGCCTGTCCATCAACGCGCAGCCGAACACCGACTGGGTGCGTTACACCTACACCTCGCTGACGACGCCGACGACCTGGTATGAGGTGAACGTCGCGACGGATGAGCGCCGCATGTTGAAGGAAGAACCGGTCCTTGGCGGCTTCGACAAGACTGATTATGTGACCGAGCGCCAATGGGCGACCGCGCGCGACGGCACGCGCATCCCGGTATCGGTGCTTTATCACAAGGACTTTAAGAAGGACGGTGAGGGCGCGATGCTGCAGTACGGCTACGGCAGCTACGGCTTCAGCATGGACCCGCGCTTCAATTCGAACGTGATCAGCCTCGTCGACCGCGGCATGGTCTACGCCATCGCGCACATCCGCGGTGGTCAGGAGATGGGCCGCGACTGGTACGAGGCCGGCAAGCTGATGAACAAGGTGAACACCTTCACCGACTTCATCGACGTCACCGATTTCCTCGTCGCGCAGGGCTATGCGCATCCGAATCGCGTCGCCGCGCTCGGCGGCAGCGCGGGTGGCCTGCTCATGGGCGCGATCGCCAACATGGCGCCCGAGAAGTACCGCGTGATTTTGAGCATGGTGCCGTTCGTCGACGTCGTGACGACCATGCTCGACGAGAGCATTCCGCTCACGACCAATGAGTTCGACGAATGGGGCAACCCGAAAGACCCGGCGTACTACGAGTACATTCTGTCGTACTCACCGTACGACCAGCTCGCGGAAAAAGACTATCCCGCGATGTTCGTCGGCACGGGCCTGTGGGACTCGCAAGTACAGTACTGGGAACCCGCGAAGTATGTCGCGCGCCTGCGCGCGCGTCGCACCGACGACGATTTGCTCGTGTTCCGCACGCAGATGGAAGCGGGGCACGGTGGTCGTTCCGGGCGTTTCCAGCGCTACCACGAGATCTCCGAGTACTACGCGTTCATGCTTGACCAGCTCGGCGTCGCGAAGTGAGATGTCCGTTGCTGCGCTGTTGCTGGTGACCGCCATGCTGCCTCCGGGGGTGCAGGCGATCATCGACGCACGCGGGCTCACCGCGTTCGAAGAAGCCGACGAGCTCGAGATTGTCGCGACGCGTGCCGACGGCACTGCGCTGAAGTTGGTGCCGGGCGCTGCGAAAGCGTGGCGCGCGATGCACCAGGCCGCGGCCGACGATGGCATCGAGCTCATTCTCGTCTCCGCGTTCCGCAGCATCACGTATCAGCGCGGCATCCTCCAACGGAAGCTCGCTGCCGGCCAGACGCCTGAGCAGATCCTCGCGGTGTCTGCGCCGCCCGGGTACAGCGAGCATCACAGCGGTCGCGCGCTCGACCTCACGACGCCGGGCACCCCGGCGCTTGAGGCGGATTTCGCCGACACCGAGGCGTTCCGCTGGCTGCAGAAAAACGCAGCGCGCTTCGGCTTTGTGCTGTCCTATCCCCCCGACAACCCGCAAGGCTTCACCTACGAGCCTTGGCACTGGGCTTGGCATTACAAGCGTCATCTCTGACCGCTTCATTAAGAAGCTTTCGTTAACGCTTCATTTGTAACACCTTTCCCATTTTCAGGTCTTTGCCCGATACCCGACATGGGCACCTCGCCCTATCGTCGATACCCCTGCTCCTGAACACGACGACGGAGGCGACGATGATCAAACTGCTGTTCCAGTTGAGCGCGATTCTCGCCACGGTCGGTCCGGTCGCGAACGAGCAGGAGATCGAGTGGCCCGCCGTTGATGCCCTGCGCATCCCGGCGATTGTCCAGCCGCTGCCGGCACCCTGGCGTACAGACGCTGAGCCGGAAAAGCCCGAGGAAGAGATTAGCCTCGCGAAGAATATGGAACTGCCATCCGGCGATGTCGTGATACTGCCGCCGATGACCGTGTCCTTGACGCTCCCTGAAGTCCCCGGCCGCTAACCCCAAGCGGCTCCCTCGGGGTCGGTCCGGTGCCCCCACACCGGTCCGACCCCATCTTTTTTCTAACGCCGGTAAATGTGGGAGCGGCGCCTTCGCGCCGCGATAATTGGTTATGCAGACACTCACGAACATCGAAGCCCGCATCCTCGGCTGCCTCATCGAGAAACAAGCCGCGACCCCCGAGACCTACCCACTCACGGTCAACGCGCTCGTCACCGCCTGCAATCAGAAGACCGCACGCGACCCGGTCATGAACCTCACGCAGGGTCAGGTCGCGCACACGCTGCGCGATCTCGCGGAGCGCGAACTCGTGCGCAAGGTCGCCGGCGCACGCGCCGAACGTTGGGAACATCGTATGGACAAGGCGCTCGCACTCGCGCCCGCGCGCCGCATCCTGCTCGGCTTGATGCTGCTGCGTGGGCCGCAGACGCTCGGCGAGCTGCTGCTACGCAGCGAGCGCATGTGCTCGTTCCCGAGCACGAGCGCGGTGCAAGAAGCACTCGACGCATTGATCGAAGCGGGGCACGCCGTAATGATGCCGCGCCGCAGTGGCCAGCGAGAGAACCGCTACATGCACCTGCTGAGCGGTGAACCAACGGGGCGCGCCGACGAAGACGGCCCCGCGCCGTTCGAGAACGATCGCGATGACGCGCCCCGAACGCCATCACTCGCCGAGCGCGTCGCCGCCCTCGAAAATCGCGTCGAAGCGCTCGAGCAAAAGCTCAATAATTAAATGTGGGAGCGGCGCCTTTGCGCCGCGATTCTTTAATCAGCCTCAGCCTTTAGCAAAGCCTGCTTCCTTTCCACGCCCCACCGATACCCCGACAAACCCCCATCGCTCCTGACCACGCGATGACAA
>CAYXYM010000180.1:0-7276 GCA_964469285.1 uncultured Gammaproteobacteria bacterium
AATGCTGCGGAGGCGTTTTTTGCGCGCGAGTTTTCGGATGCGCTCGCCCTGCTGCCAGATTTCGCCGGCGAGTTCATGCGCAATCCGGTCGGCCGCATGGGCACGGTGCGCGCGAAGCCATGGCATCACGACGGTGAAGTAGTTTTGCTCGGCGATGCGGCGCACGCAATCGTTCCGTTCCACGGCCAGGGCATGAACTGCGCCTTCGAGGACTGTGAAGCGTTGGACGGTTGCCTCGCACGCCACGGCGGCGACTGGGCGCGTGTGTTCGCCGAATTCGAGGCAGCGCGCAAGCCGAACGCCGATGCGATTGCCGAGATGGCGCTCGAGAACTTCGTCGAGATGCGTGACCTCGTCGCGAATCCTCGGTTCCAGCTCCAGAAGAAACTCGCGTTCGCCCTCGAGCGGCGCCACCCGGGGCGCTTCATTCCGCGCTACGCGATGGTGATGTTTCACGCGATGCCGTATGCCGAGGCGCAGCGCCGCGGCGCGACGCAGCAGGCGATCCTCGACGAGCTGACGGCGGGGGTTGAACGGCTCGAGGATGTGGACTTCGAGCGCGCCGACGCCCTAGTTGAACAGCGGTGCCAATGGTGAGGAATCGCGGCGGAGTTCGATAAAACTCAATGCGTAGGCGTTCCGGTCATCCGGCGGTCGCGTCTCGCGGCTGACCTCATGCCATGCATCGACATCGAGCTCAGGAAAATAGGTGTCACCCTCGAGGGTCGTGTGGATTACGGTCAGAAGAATCGTATCCGCGCGGTCGATCAGTGTCTGGAAGAGTTTGCCGCCGCCGATGACCGCAACTTCCGGCACATCCGCGCACAAGGCGAACGCCTCATCGATCGAGTGCGCGACCTCGACGCCCGGCGCGGACCACCCGCGATCGCGCGTGACGACGATGCTGCGTCGGCCCGGCAGCGCGCGGCCGATTGATTCAAACGTCCGCCGCCCCATCATCATCGGCTTGCCCATCGTCGCCGCCTTGAAGTGCGCGAAATCCGCCGGCAGGTGCCACGGCATGCCGCCGTCGCGGCCGATGACGCGGTTCTCGGTATGGGCAACGACGAGCGTGACGGACGGCGCAGGCACCTACGGATTGTAAATGAATCGCGGCGCAAAGGCGCCGCTCCCACAGCTCGAGACCGGCCACTGTAGAATGTAAACATGACATGGTTCCAGGCCGTGGTTCTCGCGCTCATCCAGGGCATCACCGAGTTCCTTCCCGTTTCGAGTTCGGCACACCTGATTCTCGTCCCCGTACTGACCGGGTGGACGGACCAGGGGCTGGATTTCGATGTGGTGGTGCATGCCGGGACGCTCGTTGCGATCGTCGGGTATTTCCGCGCCGAGCTCGCCGCGATGGCGCGCGATTGGCTGCGATCATTCGCCGGCGGTGGCGAAACGCGCGATTCACGGCTCGCGTGGTGGGTCATCGTCGGAACGATCCCCGCGGGGATTGCGGGCATGCTACTGAAAGACGACATCGCGAGCTTCCTGCGCTCACCCGTGCTGCTTGCCATCGGTCTGATCGTGTTCGGCATCCTGCTCGGCGTTGCCGACTGGCGTTGCCGGGGCACGCGTGACGAATACTCGCTGACGCTGCGTGATGTCATCGTCATCGGGCTTGCGCAAGCGCTGGCGTTGTTCCCGGGCACGTCCCGCGCCGGTATCACGATGACTGCAGCGTTGTTTCTCGGTTTATCGCGTGAGGCGGCGGCGCGCTTCTCGTTCCTGCTCGCCGTACCGGTCATCACGGCCGCGACGCTGTTCGTCGCGGCCGACCTCGTCCACGCGAAAGTCGAGACAGACTGGGGGAAGCTGGCGCTTGCGTTCGTGCTCTCCGCGGTCAGCGCCTACGCGGTCGTGCACTATTTCCTCGCGTTCATCCGGCGGATCGGGATGCAGCCGTTCGTCGTGTACCGGATCGCGCTCGGCGTGGTGTTGCTCGTCCTGTTCTATTAAAGGCCGAGCACCACAGACGCGATCGTGAAATAGATGACGATGCCCGCGATGTCCGCGACCGACGTCACGAGCGGCACGCTCGCGGTTGCCGGGTCAAAGCGAACGCGCTCAAGCACGAACGGCAACAGCAACCCGAACAGGCTGCCGACCAGCACGACGGATATCATCGACAGGCCAATTGCGAGACCGAGCTTCTCGCCACCGATCCACCAGCCGGCACCCCACGCGATTAGCGCGAGCGTCACGCCCAGCGCGACCGCGACGCTCAGTTCCTTGGTCAGCAACGCAAACCAGTCTCGCGAATGCACGTCGCCCGTCGCGAGCGCGCGCACCATCAGCGTGGCCGCCTGCGCGCCGGCGTTACCGCCCGACGCGATCACGAGCGGCAGGAAGAACACGAGCGCGACCACCGCCTCGATGCTCGCCTCGAAATACTTGATTCCAATCGCGCCGATGCCGTTGACGGCGACCAGCATGATTAGCCAGCCGATGCGCTTCCGGTACAGCAGCAATGCTGTCGCGTTCCGCAGCGAGAGGCCGAGGGCGCCGACCGAGCCCATCTTGTGGAAGTCCTCGGTGACCTCCTCCTCCGCGACGTCCATCACGTCGTCGACAGTGATGATGCCGAGAAGGCGCCCGTTCGCATCGACGACCGGCAAAGCCGACAGGTCGTAGTGGTGAATCAGTCGTACCGCTTCCTCGCGGTCCGCCTCAGGCTGGATGCTGAAGATCGTCTCATCGGCAAGCGACGACACCGGCGCGGAGGGATTCGCGAACAGGAGTTGGCGCAACGACACGACGTCGAGCAACCGGCCGTCGCCGTCGGTCACGTAGATGAGGTTGATTGTCTCCTCGTCGTCGCCGAGATTGCGCACGTGCGCCATCGCGCGCGCGACCGACCAGTCGCCGCGGATCTTCACGCAGTCCGGCGTCATCAGTCGGCCCGCGCTCTCCTCCGGGTAGCCGAGCAGCCGCACTGCTTCGCGGACTTCGCCCGGCTTCAGCAGCCACAGCAGCCGCTTCACCGACTCGCGCGGCAGCAGTTCCAGCAGCGAAGTGCGGTCATCAGGCGACAGGTCGTTGAGCACGCGTCGCATCTCATCGGGCGCAAGCGAATCGACCAGCGACTCCTGCTCATGGTCGTTGAGATGCGCGAACACCTCGGATTGCAGCTCGGCGTCGACCAGGCGGAACGCATCGGCGCGCTCTGAGGCGCCAAGGTCGCCGATGGCAGCCGCGACGTCCTGGACGACGAGGTGGGAGAACAGCTCGCGGATTGCATCGCGGTCGGCGCGCTCCAGCAGCTCGGCGAGTTCGACGAGAATCTCTTCGCGTTCCATCAGACTGCAATCGGCGCGCGGATGGCCGCGTGCGACTCGTAGCCGACAATGTCGAAATCGTCGAATCGATAGTCGAAGATCGACGGCGGCCGGCGGGCGATGTGCAGCGTCGGCAGCGGTAGCGGCTTGCGCGCGAGCTGCGTGTCGACCTGCTCAAGATGGTTCGAGTACAGATGGCAATCGCCACCGGTCCATATGAAGTCGCCGGGCGCGAGGTCGCACTGCTGCGCGAGCATGTGCGTGAGCAACGCGTACGACGCGATGTTGAACGGCACGCCGAGGAACACGTCGGCGGAGCGCTGGTACAACTGACAGGACAGCCGACCGTCCGCGACATAGAACTGGAAGAACGCGTGGCATGGCTGCAGCGCCATGCGGTCGAGGTCTGCGACGTTCCACGCGCTCACGATGATGCGCCGCGAATCCGGATTTTCCCGCAGTTGCTCGACCACCCGCGCGACCTGGTCGATATGGCCGCCGTCCGGGGTCGGCCACGAACGCCACTGGTGTCCGTAAACAGGGCCAAGGTCGCCGTCGTCGTCGGCCCATTCATCCCAGATGGTGACGCCATTCTCCTTCAGGTAGCGGATGTTCGTCTCGCCCATCAGGAACCACAGAAGCTCGTGGATGATCGAGCGGAAGTGCAGTTTTTTGGTGGTGACTGCCGGAAAACCGTCGGCGAGGTCGAAGCGCATCTGATGTCCGAAGACGGATAACGTCCCGGTCCCCGTGCGGTCGTCTTTCCGCGTGCCCTCGTCGCGCACTCGTCGCATCAAGTCCAGATATTGCTTCACGCCGCGCGTCTCCGGTAGGCGCTCACGAGCAGCCAGACGCCGACCCCAACAAGCGGCAGCGAGAGGAGCTGACCCATGGTCAGCCAGCCGAATGCGAGGTAGCCGATATGCGCATCCGGCAGTCGCACGAACTCGACGGCGATGCGGAACACACCGTACAGCAGCGCGAACAGCCCGGAAACCGCGCGAACCGGCGGATGCTTGGCAGAGAACAGCCAAAGGACGACGAAGAGTACGACGCCCTCGAGCGCAAACTGGTACAGCTGCGACGGGTGCCGCGCGACGCCGTCGACGACCATGCCCCACGGCCCATCGGTCGGCTTGCCCCAAAGCTCACTGTTGATGAAGTTGCCGAGGCGGCCGAGGCCGAGGCCGATTGGGACGACCGGCGCGACAAAATCCATGACCTCGAAGAATCCGCGCCCCTGCTTGCGCACGTACAACCACAGCGCGATCAGCACCCCGAGGAAGCCGCCATGGAACGACATACCGCCCTGGCCGAGGCGAACCAGCATCAGCGGGTCGGCGAAGAATTGCTCCGGGACGTAAAACAGCAGGTACCCGATGCGACCGCCTGCAATCACGCCGACGGCACCCCAGAACAGGATGTCGGCGGCCTGGTTTTTCGTCCACCCGAAGCGCTCTGCGCGATAGTGAAACAGCCACCAACCGATGGCGAAACCGATGAGGTACATCACGCCGTACCAATAGACCGTCACCGGCCCGAGGGACAGCGCGACGGGGTCGATTTCAGGGTATTCCAGCATCGCGAGATTCTAGCACGGGGTTAGAATCGGACCGATGCCGAACCGCCTCGCGAACGCTTCGAGTCCGTATCTTCTGCAGCATGCGGATAATCCCGTCGACTGGTACGAATGGGGCGACGAGGCGCTGGCGCTTGCACGCGAACGCGACACGCCGATGCTTTTGTCTGTCGGATATTCTGCCTGTCATTGGTGTCACGTTATGGCCCACGAATCATTCGAGGATGACGCGACCGCCGCGCTGATGAATCGCCTGTTCGTGAACATCAAGGTCGACCGGGAGCAACGGCCCGACCTCGACCGAATCTACCAGCTTGCGCATCAGGTGATGCAACGGCGCGGCGGCGGATGGCCGCTGACCGCGTTCCTCGACCCGCATACGCACCTGCCGTTCTTCATCGGTACGTACTTCCCGCGTGAACCCCGCCACGGTATGCCGCCGTTCCGCCAGGTACTCGAGCGGGTCGCCGCATGGTACCGCGAGGAACCCGCAGCGCGTGCCCAGAACAACGCCGCACTCGCAGACTTCTTTGGAAGGACAGGTGGGAGCGACGCTCCGCGTCGCGATTCAACCAATGGTCGCACCGCTGAAGAACTGGCGCTGGCCGCCCTTGAGCGCGACTTCGATGCAGAGCATGGCGGCTTCTCTCCGGCCCCTAAGTTCCCGCATGCGACTCAGCTGCAGTGGCTGTTGCGGCGCGATGACGCGCGCGCACGACGCATGGCGCACTTCACACTCGACCGCATGTGCCGTGGCGGACTCTTCGACCAGCTCGGCGGCGGCTTCTGCCGTTACTCGGTCGACGAACGATGGGAGATCCCGCATTTCGAGAAAATGCTCTACGACAACGGGTTGCTGCTGTCGACGCTCGCGGAAGTTGACGCCAGCCCGGTGTACGCGCGCGCAGCGCATCTGACCGCTGGCTGGGTGATGCGCGAAATGCAGCATGCGGACGGCGGCTATTTCGCAAGTGTGGATGCGGACTCGGAGGGTCACGAGGGCCGCTACTACGTGTGGGACGCGGACGCGGTCCGTGCAGCGCTGACAGCGGACGAGTGGACGGTGTTCAAACCGGCGTTCGGTCTCGACCTGCCGCCGAATTTCGAGGGGCGCTGGCACCTGCACAACGCAACGGATGCCGAACTCGCGCAACCCGCGATTGCTTCAGCTTCGGCGAAGCTGCTCGCGCTGCGCGCGCGCGGCGGCCGCCCCGCGACCGATAATAAGGTACTCGCCGGCTGGAACGGGCTGATGATTCGTGGCATGGCGATGGCCGGCCGCGCGTATGGCGAGCCCACATGGATCGAATCCGCGAGCCGCGCTGCGCGGTTCGTTCGCCGCGAGCTCTGGCACGACGGCCAGCTCTGCACAAGTTGGCGCGATGGCCGCGTCGTCGCGCTGTCGTTTCTCGACGATCATGCGTACCTGCTCGACGGACTGGTTGAGCTCTTGCAGGACGCATTCGACGCGGAGCTCTTCGAATTCACGATCGCACTGGCCGACGCGCTGCTCGCGCGTTTCACCGACTCGGCAAGCGGCGGATTCTACTTCACGCCCGACGATCACGAGCGGCTTATCCAGCGTCCCAAGGGATTCAGCGACGACGCGACGCCGAATGGCAACGGCGTCGCCGCGTACGCACTGAGCCGACTCGGGCACCTGCTTGGAGAACCGCGCTACCTCGACGCCGCAACCGCAACCGTCGAAGCCGCGGTCGCGCAATTCGGCGATTGGCCACATGCACACGCCGCGGTGCTGCTGGCGCTCGACGAACAACTCGACCCGCCGACGCTTGAGATCTATCGCGGCACACCAGCGCAGCTCGAAAATGTGGGAGCGGCGCCCTCGCGCCGCAAGCTGGCTTTCCGAATTCCGACCGATCTCGACGGCTTGCCCGGTCAGCTCGCAAACCAGTCCGCGCTTGACGGCGCGCTGACCCTCTACCGATGCGTGGGTACGCACTGTGAACTGCCACAACGTCTGGGCTAACAGCGTCGCGCTCATCGGTGTGCTCGCACTCACTGGCTGCGCGTCTGCCGTCGACTGCCCGGCTGTCGACGGCGTTGCTCGGGTCGTGGTGGTGCTCGACCATGGACGCCACGCGAGTCTGGTGGTCGAAGACGATGTCGGCACACCGATTCGATATTCCTACGGCGACCGGCGTTGGTACGCAGATGAGGATTTCAGTCTGCGCTCCGGGTTCGCAGCACTGTTCCGAAGAACCCCCGCTATCGTGACGCGCATCCCCATCAATGCACCCCCCGAGGCCGCGGCGATCGCGCGCGCATCAGGATGGGTGAACGAGAACGTTTATGGCTTCGAGGTCGATGCGAAACGCGCGGACGCGCTCCTGCAGCGTTTGGACCAACTGTTCGTGGGGAACGATAGTTTCATCGCCGCGCACCCGCAGCC
>CAYXYM010000181.1:0-2747 GCA_964469285.1 uncultured Gammaproteobacteria bacterium
CAGCAGAATGTGCGCCTCGAGCTGCCACCCTGCCGATTCACGGACCGCGGAGGATTCGAACACCGCTGGGGCGAGCGCGGAGAGCGCGGATATCGGCAGGACCGCGACGGCGACGCCCGCGATCGGCAGGCGCACGGTCGCAAGCAGCACGACGACGGCAATCTGCCAGCCGACGAGCGAAAGAACCTGGAAGTAGCCGAGGTCGAGCCCGGCCGGCACGAACAGGAGTTCCCGGAGCGCAATCGCGTGGACCACGACGGCGAGTGTGCCGACCGCGAGTCCGGCCGTGCGGGTCGCCGTGACCACGCGCGGACCGCGCCCGACGGCATGCAGTGCAAACAGGGTCGCACCACCTGCGTAGGCGGCGGCGGCGGCGCTGAGCCAGGCGATGGGGACCATGCGTGCATCATCGCACACGGTCGGTCCGTGCTACCATCCTGCACCATGCGTGTCCGGATTATGGGGTGCAGCGGCGGCATCGGGGCCGGGTTGCGAACAACCTCTCTATTGGTCGATGACGATCTCTTAATCGATGCCGGAACCGGCATCGGCGACCTGTCATTGCCCGAACTGCGCCGCATCAAAACGGTGCTGCTCACGCATTCGCATCTTGACCATACCGGTGGACTGCCGCTCCTCGTCGACACCATCTTCGAGACGCTCGACACTGACGTTGCGTTGCAGGTATTCGGTCGCGACGAAACGCTCGACGCACTGCGTAAGCACTTGTTCAACTGGATCATCTGGCCGGATTTCACGGAGATTCCACGCAAGGAAAAACCGGTCCTCACGCTACACACCTTTGCACCGGGGACGACGCAGAACTTCGGAAACCGGCGCATCTCGTCGGTTCCGGTGTCCCACACGGTGCCCGCCGTAGCCTATATCGTCGAGCAGGGCGACAAGATTTTCGCGTTCAGCGGCGACACCGCCGAGAACGACACATTGTGGGACGCACTGAACGCGTTGCCCAAACTAGACGCATTAATCGTCGAGGCCGCGTTTTCGAACGACAACGAGAAACTGGCCAGTTTGTCGAAGCACTATTGCCCGAACTCGCTGAAGTCGGACCTCGCGAAGCTGAAGCACCGCGTGCCGCTCTGGATCACGCACCTGAAACCCGGCGGCGAGGACCAGATCATGGAGGAGCTCCAGACGCTCATCACTGACCGCGAGATTAAACGGTTGGAGAGTGGCGTTACCTTCGAGTTGTAACCTGTGTTTGAGAATTTAACCAGCCGACTTACCCGGGTATTCGACGGTCTGCGAGGCCGCGGCCGTCTGACCGACGACGACGTGCGCGAAGCATTGCGCGAAGTGCGCATGGCGCTGCTCGAGGCCGATGTCGCATTGCCGGTGGTCAAGGACTTCATCGAGCGGCTGCGCGAGCGCGCGACCGGTGCGGAAGTGCTGCAGAGCCTCACGCCGGGGCAGGCCGTCATCGGTATCGTGCACCGCGAACTCGTCGCGACGCTCGGTGAGTCTGCGTCGGTCGACCTGCGCGCGCGCCCCCCGGCCGTGGTGCTGCTCGCGGGTCTGCAGGGCGCCGGCAAGACCACGACTGCGGGCAAGCTCGCGCGCTGGATCCGCGAGCGCCAGGGTCGCCGCGTGATGCTCGCGAGCACGGACACGCAGCGACCCGCCGCGATCGAACAACTGCGCAAACTCGCCGCCGAGATTGATGTTCCCTTTGCTGAAGACTCAAGTGTAGGAGCGGCGCCTTTGCGCCGCGATGCAATGAGCGCCACCGAGCGCGCCCAGAACGCACTGGACGAAGCGAAGCGCCATTCGATCGAAGTACTGATCGTCGACACCGCCGGCCGCACTACCGTCGATGACGCGATGATGGACGAAGTCGCGGCGCAACATTCGCTGCTTGAGCCGGCGGCAACACTGTTCGTGGTGGACGCGATGATGGGTCAGGACGCGGCGCGAACCGCGCGCGCGTTCCACGATCGCATTCCGCTGACCGGCGTCGTACTCACCAAGACCGACGGCGATGCACGCGGTGGCGCCGCGCTGTCGGTCCGCGAAGTCACCGGTGCGCCGCTGCTGTTTCTCGGTACCGGCGAACGGACCAGCGCACTCGAAGCGTTCGACCCCGACCGCCTCGCGCGCCGGATTCTCGGCATGGGCGACGTTGTGGGGCTTGTCGAGGCTGCGCAGCAGGCGCAGGTCGATCACGCGGACTCCGCGAAACTCGCGGCGAAGCTGAAGGCCGGTGGCGGCTTCACGCTCGCCGATTTCCGCGACCAGATGCGGCAGATGCAAAAACTCGGCGGTATGAGTGCGCTGATGGCGCATTTGCCGACCAAACTCGCGGGCAAGGCGCCGGGCGCCGCGGACAGCGACCGCATGATGCGACGCCTCGGGGGCATTATCGATTCGATGACCCCGGACGAGCGCCGCCACCCGGAGCTCATCAAGGCGTCCCGCAAGCGCCGAATCGCTGCAGGCTCGGGGACCACCGTCCCTGAGGTCAACCGCCTGCTGAAGCAGTTCGCCGAGAGCCGGAAAATGATGAAGCGGCTGAAGGGGTCGGGGATGGCCAAGCTGATGCGGGGCCTGCCTAAATAGCGCGCGCCGACTGCGCTTTCAATTTCCTGGAAATACCAGTAAAATCCGCCGTTTCACTCGGTTCGAGGCATCAGCAAGACATGGTCACCATTCGCCTGGCACGCGGCGGCGCAAAGAAGCGTCCGTTCTATCACATCGTCGTCACCGACAGCCGTAACCGTCGCGACGGT
>CAYXYM010000182.1:0-12232 GCA_964469285.1 uncultured Gammaproteobacteria bacterium
TCCATGTCGAACGCCGTGTGCGCCATCGCCGCGGTCGCGGCCAGCGCTTGGCGTGCGGCCGCGGCGCCCTCGCCAGGCAGACAGACGATCGCGCCATCGCCGCCGAAGATGTACGGCAGATCGAGGGGTTTCAACGCGTTCGTAATCGCAGCGATTACCGAGACGCCGACGGTGTTCACGGCTTTATATCGGCCGGCTGCGATTGCACGCGTCGAGCCCGCGACGTCGGCGACGGCGAGGTACCAGTCATCCGGCAGCGCGGTGAACGCGCCGGGGTCGCACAGCGCGTCAAGCGATGCAACGGGCGGCAGATTTGCGTAGAACTCAGACACCAACGGATGCTATCACCCGCAGCCTGATAACATTTCGACGATGGACCCCTTCAGCGAACTTCCGGAACCCGTGCAGGCCCTCGCGCGCCGCAACTGGTCGCGCGTCGAAGGCGCGCCGCCTGCCGACGCGTTGCCGGGATTGGCGCGCGTCTTCGCGTGCAGCGATTTCATCGCGGGAGTCGCGGCCGCTGAACCGAGCCTGCTGCACGAGTTCGTCACGACGGGCTTCGACACGGTACTGGACCGTGCGCACCACGAGCGAGCTTTGTCGCAGACGCTCGAGGCGCTCGCGGCGGACGGCGATGTGGAACCGGTGGTTCGACACTACCGGCGTACGCGGCTCGCACGGATTGCGTGGCGCGACCTCGCGGGCCTCGCGACGCTCGAGACCACGCTTACAGAGCTTTCTGATCTCGCGGACGCGTGCGTCACGGCCGCGCTGGCGCACGTCGAAGCATCACTCGTCCAACGCTACGGCGTGCCGCGCGACGCGGAAGGGCGCGCGCAAAAGCTCGTGGTGCTTGCGATGGGCAAGCTGGGCGCGCACGAACTCAACCTGTCGTCCGACATCGACCTGATTTTTGTATGGCCGGAGGCCGGCTCCACCGACGGCGAACGCGCAATCAGCAACGAGGAGTTTTTCGATCGGTTGGGCAAGCGCCTGGTCCGCGCGCTCGAACCGTACCGCGTCGACATGCGCCTGCGGCCGTTCGGCGAGTCAGGCCCTTTGACGCTCTCGTTCGGCGCACTCGAGTCGTATTACCAGGAGCACGGCCGCGACTGGGAGCGGTACGCGCTGGTCAAGGCGCGCGCGGTGACCGGTGATCCCGGCGACGGCGCGCGCGTACTCGCGCTGCTGCGGCCGTTCGTGTATCGGCGCTATCTCGACTACGGCAGCTTCGAGCAGTTGCGCCGTATGAAGACCAAAATCGCGCGCGAGGTCGCGCGCCAGGAACTCGCGGACAACGTGAAGCTCGGTCCCGGCGGCATCCGCGAGATCGAATTCATCGGGCAGGCGTATCAACTAATCCGCGGCGGGCGCGAACCCGCGCTGCAGGACCGCAGCATCTTGCGGGTACTTGGCCTGCTCGCGGAAGGGCGCCACCTCACGCTAGCTGCGGTCGAGGCGCTCACCGACGCGTATCGGTTCCTGCGCCGCGTCGAAAACCGCTTGCAGGCGCAGGGCGACCAACAAGTGCACGAACTCCCCGACGACGACCTCGGTCGGGCACGGCTCGCGTGTGCGATGGACTACCCGGACTGGGATTCTTTCAGCGCGGCGCTCGCGCAGGTCCGCGGTGCGGTGACGGCGCAATTCGAGGCGGTGTTCTTCGGCCACGATACGACGCCGCCGGACCGTGGCATCTGGCGCCATGAGGACGACGAAGCAGCCGTGTCGGCGCTGGCCGAGGCGGGCTTCGAAGAGGCGCCGCGCGTCGCGGCGCGCCTGCTCGAAATACGGCGCGGATCGTATTGGCGCGCGATTGGAGACGCCGGCCGCGCGCGGCTCGACCAATTAATGCCGGCCGCACTCGACGCGGCCGCGGCGCAGCCGAATCCGGACGAGACGCTGTACCGGCTGCTGAAGGTCATCGAGGCAATCGACCGGCGCATCAGTTACCTCGCGTTGATGGTCGAGAGCCCGAACGCATTGAAGCACCTCGCGCGCCTGTGCAGCGCGAGCTCGCTAGTGGCCGACCGCGTCGCGCGTACGCCGCTGCTGCTCGACGAACTGCTGGACCCGCGAATCTTCACCGACCCGCCGACGCGGGAAACGCTCACGGAAGAGCTGCGCCAGATGTTGTTTGGTTTGCCGGCCGACGATCTCGAGCGGCAGATGGACGCGCTGCGCGCGTTCTACCACGGCGCGGTGCTGCGCATCGCGGTCGCGGACCTCACCGACATGTTGCCGCTGATGAAGGTATCCGACCGGCTCACGGACGTCGCGGAACTCATCATCGGCCACTCGCTCGCACTCGCGCAGGCACAGCTCGCCGCGAAGCAGGGTGTCCCGCAGGGCGAGTTCGTGGTGATCGCGTACGGCAAGCTCGGTGGGCTCGAGCTCGCTTACGGCTCCGATCTCGACCTCGTGTTCCTGCACGACGCGGCGGAAGATACCGTGCTGTTCGCGCGTCTCGCGCAGCGTATCGTGCACCTGCTGTCGACGCCGACGGCGGCCGGGCCGCTGTACGAGGTCGACACGCGGCTGCGGCCGAGCGGCGCGAGCGGCCTTCTGGTCTCCACCATCGCGGCATTCGAGTCGTACCAGACGTCCGAGGCGTGGACCTGGGAACACCAGGCACTGTTGCGCGCGCGGCCGGTCGCCGGCAGCGCCGAAGTTGGCGAAGCGTTTCTTCGCATCCGGCGTCATGTGCTCACGCGGCCGCGCGACGCGTCCACGCTCCGCGACGAGGTCTCGACCATGCGCGCGCGGATGCGCGCCGAATTGGGCGCCGCGCGTGCGGGCCTGTTCGATCTGAAACAGGACGTCGGCGGAATCGCGGACATTGAGTTCCTGGTGCAGTTCCTCGTACTCGCGAACGCCGCGGACCATCCTGCGCTCATCGAATGGCCGGACAACATCCGGCAGCTCGACGCGTTGGTCGTGTCGGGCGTGCTCGGCGACGACACCGGGCGTCAGCTTGCGGATGCGTACCGAGCGTTGCGTGAGCGCGTACACCGGCTTGGGCTAAAAGGTGAACCGGCCCGGGTGCCGGATTCGGAATTCGCGGACGAGCGGGCGTTCGTTAAGGCGCTGTGGCACGAGCGGTTCGGCGCTATAATCGCGCCATGAGATCCGCGGAGAAGACCACGCCGAACAGCCAGCGCCGCTATGAAGTCACGCGCGCCGATCTCCCGCTGCACTGCCCGATGCCGGACACGACGTTGTGGAATTCCCATCCGCGCGTGTACTTGCCCATCTCGGTGACCGGTACCGCGAAATGCATGTACTGCGGCGCTGAATATTTTCTCAAGGACTGAGCGCCCGCTTTTGAATCCCGGCATCATCCGCGACGATAACTGCTACATCCTGTACGACGTGGAGCGAATCGCGCATCCGGACGACATCCCCTTCGACCACCGCGAGGCCGAGGCATCCGAGCCGATCGTCGGCGCAGGACGTGGAGGTGCGTGGCGCGTGCGCGTGAACGACGTTGTGGCCGCGCTGCGTCCCTACCGGCGCGGCGGCCTGGTCCGGCACCTGATCCGCGGCGCGTATTTGTGGACCGGCATCGAGCGGACGCGCGCATTCCGTGAATTCCGGCTGATGCGCGCGCTCCACCAAGAAGGCCTGCCCGTGCCGCGGCCGCTCGCGGCGCGCGTGGTGCGCACCGCGTTGTGGTATCGCGCCGAGCTGCTGACGGAGTGGTTGCACGGCGTGCACTCGCTCGTATCCGTGCTCGGCACAGCGGAAGTCCCGGTGGAAACGTGGCAACGCATTGGCGCGACGCTGAAGGCGTTCCACCGTGCAGGTGTCTGGCATGCAGACCTTAACGCGCACAACGTGTTGCTCGATGGCGCCGGACGGCCGTTCATCATCGATTTCGACCGCGGCAACCGCAGTACGCCGAGCCGCCGTCGAGCGCGTTCGAACCTCGCGCGCCTCAAACGCTCGCTGGAGAAAGTGCATGCGACCGGCCGGGCGCTGTATTACACGCGCGCCGGATGGCGCGCATTGATCGAGGGCTACAACGCGGCCTGATAGGGGTCGTCGTCGCTGTCGCGCGGCGTCTTGAAGCGGCGATGGATCCAGAGGTATTGCTCGGGCGCGATCCGGATTTGCCGTTCGAGCAGCTCATTGATGCGCACGGTATCCGCGAACGGGTCGTCGGTCGGAAACCCCGAGAGCGGCTGCTCAAGCTTGATCCGGTAACCGGCGGTCCCCGGACGACGGTACACAAAAAACGGAATCACGCGCGCGCCGCTGACGCGCGCGAGGCGAGTCGTCGCAGTGTTCGTCGGGACCGGATGGCCGAAAAACGGCACCGGCGCGCTGTACTTGCCGCGGTAATTCTGGTCGGGCGCATACCAGACCGCGTGACCGTCGCGCAGGCTACGCAGCATGTCCTTTACGTCGTCACGCGGAATCGCGCGCTCGAAATGGCGTACGCGATTCCGGCGCACGATCTCCTCGAGCAACGGGTTGTCATTGCGGCGGTACATCAGGTGGAACGGCGCAAAAAGGCCGAGCAGCCGGCCGCCAATCTCCAGCGTCGTGAAATGCGCGCTGAGCAGGATGACCGGGACGCCGTCCCGCCGCGCTTCCTCAAGGTATTGCAGCCCCTCCGCGGCGACCCGGCCGTGCAGGGCACGCGCATCGCCCCACCAACACACCGCGGCCTCGATCAGGCCGATTCCAAGCGCTTCGAAATGATCGCGCGTGAGCGCGGCTCGCGCGTCGTCGTCGAGTTGGGGAAAGCACAGATCGAGATTCACGCGCGCAATCCGGCGGCGCGAAGGCAGCAGCCAATAACCGAACCGCCCGATAATGCGGCCGACGCCGAGCTGGGCGGAGTACGGCAGCGCGACCGATAGACGCAGCAGCGCGAGCGCGAGCCACACCCCCCAGAAGCGGGGTGCGGTGAACTGTCGCCACGGAAATGCAGTCGGCTCACTCACCGGCGGCATCATAGTATGATTTCTGCCATATGCGCTGGTTGTATTCGCTCGCTTGGTATGTCGCGCTCCCGGGGATCGCCATCTTTCTCCTATTCCGTCCGCAATGGCGACGCGGATGGCGCGACCGCCTTGGACTCACAGCGATCCGCGCGCGCCGTGGAATCTGGGTGCACGCCGCGTCGGTGGGCGAGATCCAGGCCGCGCTACCGCTCATCGAAGCGCTGCGCATGCGGTACCCGGATCACGCACTCACGGTTTCCGCATTCACGCCGACCGGCCGCGAACACGCGCTCCGCAGCGTACCGAACGGCGTTGAGTGCGTGCTGCTGCCTTTCGATTTTCCGGGTGCCGTGACGCGGTTCCTAGAGCGATTGCGACCACGCATCGCCATCATTGTCGAGACGGAACTGTGGCCAAACCTGTTCGCGGAGTGCGCGCTCACGCGCGTGCCGCTGCTGATGGCGAGTGCGCGAATCACTGACGACGCGGTTCGCGCGTACCGGCGTTGGCCGAAGCTGATTGCGCGTACGCTCGCGATTCCCGACGTGATTACGGTCCAGACTGATGCCGATGCAGACCGGTTGTTATCCCTGGGCGCGGATCCGACACGCGTTACGGTGGGCGGGAACCTGAAATTCGATTTTGAGTTGCCGGACGGCCTCATCGCGCGCGCCGAGCGGCTACGCGAGCAGGTTGCCGCCGGGCGCCAGGTATGGATCGCGGCGAGTACCCACGATGGTGAGGATGCGCCGGTATTGGAGGCGCATCGCGCGGTGCTAGCGGCCAATCCCGACACGCTCTTGGTGCTCGCGCCACGCCACCCGGGCCGCGCGGATGCCGTCGCTGCGCTGGTCGAACGCGCGGGCTTCACGCTCGCGCGCCGGAGCTCGCGCGACGCGACGGATGCGCCGCAGGTGTATTTGCTCGATACGCTCGGTGAACTCGCGGCGTTTTACGGAATCGCAGACGCCGCGTTCGTCGGCGGCACGTTGGTCCCAGTCGGCGGACATAATTTGCTGGAACCCGCCGCGTTCGGCGTGCCGTTGCTGTGTGGACCGCATATTGACAGCGTTGTCGCGATGCACGCGTTGTTCGACGACGCGGATGCGGTCGAGACGGTGCCCGACGCAGCCGCGCTGGGCGCGGCGGTCAGGCGATTGCTATCGGATGATGCGCTGCGCGCACGGCGGGGTGCCGTCGCGCGCGCAGTGCTGGCGCAAAATCGCGGCGCAGTCGCGCGCGTCATGCACTTGGTGGAAGGGATTCTGCGCTAGTCTTCGAGCATCCCGTTGATCTGCTGCACGTCGGCTTCGCTCAACGCGCCAATCGCCTGCTGCAGACGCAGCGTATTCAGCAAGTAATCGTAGCGGCTGCGCGCAAGGTCGTTACGTGCGCGAAACGCGGTGCTGCGCGCGTTCAACACGTCGACCGTGGTGCGCGTGCCGACTTCAAAGCCGGCCTCCGTCGCCTGCAGCGCCGTGTTGTTCGACTGCAGCGCCTGCCGCAATGCACTCACGCGGCTGATTTCGCTTTGTACGCCGAGGAACGCATCGCGCGCCGTGCGTTCGGTTGCACGGGCCTCGCGCTCGAGCACGGCCTTGGCTGCCTCATGTTGGTACGCGGCCTGGCGCACCAGGGAACGCGTGCCGCCGCCTGAGAAGATCGGCATGTTGAACTGCAGCGAAACGGAGGTCGAATCGGTGTCGCTCGTGTCGAACGGCGTTGCGCCCGTGCTCTCATTGCGGGAACGGCTCGCATTCAGGTCAATCGTCGGCAGGTGGCCGGCGCGCTGGCGGCTGACCTCCTTGTCGGCGATCTCGGCGGTGAGGCGCTGTGCATTCAAAGTGAGGTTGTCCTGCAGCGCGCGCTGCACCCACGCATCTTCGTTCGCGGGCTCGGGCCGGATTAGCGGCAGTTCTGCGCCGGGGCCGGCGAGGTCGGTGAAGTGTGTGCCGGTCACTTCCCGCAGCCGTTCGCGGGCGCTCGCGAGCTGACGGCGTGCGTTGATTTCATCGGCGACCGCGAGGTCGAAGCCGGCCTGCGCTTCCTGAACGTCGGTAATCGCGATCAGCCCGACCTCGAAGCGGCGCGTCGCCTGATCGAGCTGGCGCGAGATGGCTTCATTGTTCGACTCGGCGAACGCGAGGTTGTCCTGCGCGGCGAGCACGTCGAAGTACCGCTCGGCAACGCGCACGATCAACTGTTGGCGTGCGGCTTCGAAATCGATTTCAGCGCGGGCGACGCGGTCGCCGGCCTGGCGCAGGTTTACCCAACGGTCCCAACGGAAGATGGTCTGCGTCAATCCAAGCGAGTAACGCGTCGATTCGGATTCGGAACTGAAGTCGACCAATTCGACTTCGCCGCCGGCGCCAAGGCCAATCTGCGTACCGTCGGTGGTGCTGTCAGATTTCGAGCCGCTGAGGCCGATGTTCGGAAGCAATTGTGCCCGCGCCTGAGGGCGTGCTTCGCGCTGGGCGTTCCGATTCGCGAGCGCCTCGCGGATCATCGGGTCGTTGTCGAGCGCCGCCTGGTAAACGTCCCACAGGTCCGCAGAGTGGGCGGGAAGGGCGATTGCGGCGCCAGCGAGGGCGAGTCCGATAAAGCGAATCATGTTCATCCGTTCGTCACCATGTTGCTGTAAGAGGGGTGTTGCGGTGTACTATAACACCACACCATTTGGGCTCGCAAGCGTCGACCCGTACCGTACGAGCAAGTTCCGTTCCAGGCCGCTATCCGTCATAAACCATTGAATTTCTAAACCATTCCATTTTCCACCCCGTGCCGGAATCGGGACGGCCTCGCTGAAACCGAGTCAATAGGCCGGGACGGTCGGGTCGACGTCGCGGCTCCAGGCATCAATGCCGCCGGCGAGGTTGGCCGCGCGAAATCCGGCGCGCTCGAGGAGCATCGCGATGGTGAAACTGCGCCCGCCGTGGTGGCAGACGACGACGATATCGCGGTCGCGGGGCAATGCACCGAACGCCGCAGGCACCTCGCCCATTGGGACATGCATGGCACCGTCGATGCGCGCGGCTTCGAGTTCCCAGCGCTCGCGCACATCGAGCATCAAAGGCGGGCTGTCCGTGCGCAGGCGTTCCGACAGCTCGACGGCGGTGACCTCGCGCATTAGAGCGCGAAGCGGGTTGGATGCGCGAAGCCGTGGAGCGGCGCCACACTTGTTTCGAACAGGCTGCGATGCAAGCGGCCACCGTCGTTGCCCCCCACGATGACCCGGGCGTCCATCGCCGGCGGTTCCCCGACAATCGCAAACAGGCGCCCACCAGGGTTCAGCAGGCGCTCGAATAACGGCGAATATTCGGGAAGGGATCCGGTGACCGCGATCGCGTCGAAGCGCCGTGTTTCACCGTCGAGCGCGAGCGCGTCGCGATGCTCGAGTGTTGCGTTCGTGACACCGGCAGCGGCGAGCCGTGCGCGCGCGCCATCGGTGAAGTCAGCATTGATGTCGATGCTGTAGACCTCGCCGGCCAATGTCGCGAGCAACGCGGTCAGCCAGCCGCTTCCGGTGCCGATTTCGAGCACGCGGTCGGAGGGCTTGAGTTCAAGCGCCTGCAGCAGCCGACCCTCGACGCTCGGCGCCATCATCGCCTCGCCGTGGCCGAGCGGAATCGGCGTGTCTGCGAATGCGAGGTTTTGGAAGCGCTCGGGGACGAACTGCTCCCGCGGGAGTTCATCGAACGCGCAGAGGACGCGGGGGTCGAACACCTCCCACGCGCGCAATTGCTGCTCAATCATCTGTTGTCTGGAAAATCCGGTATCGTTTTTCACGGCGATGATTCTACCCGGTGGTATCCTTTGCCGCCATGAGCGCCAAGTCCGAAGAACTGAGTCGCCAGGCCGCTGAACTGTCTGAATCCGCGCGCCGCCCATTCCCCGCGTCGCACCGCATCTGGGCCGTCGGCAGCCGGCCCGACATCCGCGTGCCGATGCGTGCCGTCATCCAGGGCGGCGACAACCCGCCGATTACGATGTACGACCCGTCCGGGCCGTATACCGACCCGGCGGCGGCAATCGACTTGGAACGCGGGCTAGCGCCGGGGCGCGCGTCTTGGCTGAAGGGTCGGTCCGGCACCGTGACGCAGATGCATTACGCGCGTAGTGGCGAGATCACACCGGAAATGGAATTCGTGGCCATCCGCGAGAACAACCGTCTGCAGGAGATGCGCGACGCGTATGCCGCAGCGGGACTATTGATGCAGCACCGCGGCCAGCCATTCGGCGCGACCATTCCTGACGTAATCACGCCGGAGTTCGTGCGCGACGAGGTCGCGTCGGGCCGCGCAATCATCCCGGCGAACATTCGACATCCGGAGCTCGAGCCGATGATCATCGGCCGCAACTTCCGCGTGAAGATAAACGGCAACATCGGCAATTCTGCGGTCACGTCATCGATTGCCGAAGAGGTCGAGAAGCTCGTTTGGGCGATTCGGTGGGGTGCGGACACCGTGATGGACCTGTCGACCGGGAAGAACATCCACGAGACGCGCGAGTGGATCATCCGCAACTCGCCGGTGCCGATTGGTACCGTGCCGATTTATCAGGCGCTCGAGAAAGTCGGCGGCAAGGCAGAAGACCTGACCTGGGAATTGTTCCGCGACACGCTCGTCGAGCAGGCGGAACAGGGCGTCGACTACTTCACCATCCACGCGGGTGTCCGGTTGCCGTTCGTGCCGATGACCGCGAACCGCATGACCGGCATCGTGTCGCGTGGCGGCTCGATTATGGCGAAGTGGTGTCTCGCGCATCACCGCGAGAGCTTCCTGTACGAACGCTTCGCGGAAATCTGCGAAATCATGCGCGCGTACGACGTGTCGTTCTCCCTTGGCGACGGGTTGCGGCCCGGTTCTATCGCGGACGCGAACGACGAAGCGCAGTTCTCGGAACTTCGTACGCTGGGTGAACTCACGAAGGTCGCTTGGGAGCAGGATTGCCAGGTGATGATCGAGGGTCCGGGCCACGTGCCGATGCACCTGATCCGAGAAAACATGGACGAGGAGCTCAAGCATTGCTTCGAGGCGCCGTTCTACACGCTCGGCCCGTTGACGACCGACATCGCGCCGGGCTACGACCACATCACGTCGGCGATTGGCGCGGCGCAGATCGGCTGGTACGGCACGGCGATGCTCTGCTACGTGACGCCGAAAGAGCACCTCGGGCTCCCTGACAAGCACGACGTGCGCGAGGGCATCGTGACGTACAAGGTCGCCGCGCACGCGGCGGACCTCGCGAAAGGCTTCCCCGGTGCGCAGGTCCGCGACAACGCGTTGTCAAAAGCGCGCTTCGAGTTCCGGTGGGATGATCAGTTCAATCTTTCGCTCGATCCCGAGCGCGCGCGGGAGTTCCACGACGAGACGCTGCCAAAAGCGTCCGCGAAGGTCGCGCATTTCTGCTCGATGTGTGGCCCGCACTTCTGCTCGATGAAAATCACGCAGGAGGTCCGTGAATACGCGGCGAAGGGCATGGCGGAGAAGGCCAGGGAATTCGTGGACGCCGGCGCGGAGATATACAAACCGCTTTAATCAGTGGGTGGCCACTTCCGGCTGAAGGGTTACATGCGTGATGTTGAACTCGGCATTCAGCAGCCGCAGCACCGCTTCATGCACCTTCGGCCACGCCGCAAGCGAATCCACCACAAGATGGGCCGTGAGAATCGGCTCGCCGGTCGCGACCTGCCACACGTGCAGGTCATGCACCTGTCGCACGCCGTCGACGCCGGCGATCGCGCGCTCCACCGCGGGGAGTTCGATATCGCGCGGCACCGCCTCCATCACGACGGCGAGCGCTTCACGCAGCAGGTGGATGCTCGCGATGATGATCAGCGCACCGATGAACAGCGACAGGATTGGGTCGATCGGCGTCCAACCGGTTAAGAGAATCACCGCGCCGCTCGTAATTGCAGCGACCGACCCGAGCGCATCCCCGACCACGTTCAGCATCGCCGCACGGACGTTGAGCGTCTGTTCGCCGCGCGACAGCAGCCATGCGAGGCCGACGTTCAGCAGCAATCCGGCCGTCGCGACCGCGAGCACTGCGCCGCCGGCGACCGGCACCGGGTTGCGTAACCGGTCTATCGCGGCCCAGACAATGCCGCCCACGATGACGAGCAGCAGTGTGGCATTGAACGTCGCGGCGACGACTTCGGCACGGCCGAGCCCGAACGAATGGCGCGCCGTCGCTGGCCGTTGCGCGAGCGTCGCGGCGGTCGCCGCGAGCCCCAGGGCGACCGTGTCCGAGAGCATATGGGCCGCGTCCGCGAGCAGCGCCAGCGACCCCGACAGCCAGCCAACCAGCGCCTCGACGACCGCATACGCGCCGGTCAGCGCGAACGCGAGCAACAAGACACGTGAATTCCCGCGGCGGGGGGTCGGGTGATGGTCGTGGTGCAATCCCATGAGTCAGCACCCGCCGCCCGCCGGGCGGGGGGTTACAGCAACGGCACCATCAGCAGCGCCACGATGTTGATGATCTTGATCAGCGGATTGATTGCCGGGCCGGCCGTATCCTTGTACGGGTCGCCCACGGTGTCGCCGGTCACGGCGGCCATGTGCGCCTCGGAGCCCTTGCCGCCGAAGTTACCGTCCTCGATGTACTTCTTGGCGTTGTCCCAGGCGCCGCCGCCCGTGGTCATTGAGATAGCGACGAACAGGCCGGTGACGATGGTGCCGATCAATACGCCGCCCAGCGCGACCGGGCCCATGATGACGCCGACGAGCACCGGCACTAGGATCGGTAACAGCGAAGGAATGATCATTTCCTTGATCGCTGACTTGGTCAGCATGTCCACCGCGCGGGAATAATCCGGACGCGTCGTGCCTTCCATGATGCCGGCGATTTCGCGGAATTGACGACGCACCTCATTCACGACCGAGCCGGCCGCGCGGCCCACAGCTTCCATCGCCATGGCGCCGAACAGATACGGCACCATGCCGCCGATGAACAGCCCGACGATGACGTCCGGGTCGGACAGCGAGAACGCGACCTCGGTACCGGCGGCGGCGAGGTTATGGGTGTAATCGGCGAACAACACCAGCGCCGCGAGGCCCGCCGAACCGATTGCGTACCCCTTGGTGACGGCCTTGGTAGTGCTGCCCACCGCGTCCAGCGGATCCGTGATGCCGCGGATCTTGTCGTCCAGCCCCGCCATCTCCGCGATCCCGCCGGCGTTGTCCGTGATCGGACCGTAGGCATCCAACGCGACGATCATGCCGGTCATTGAGAGCATCGCCGTGGCGGCGATTGCGATGCCGTACAGGCCGGCGAGT
>CAYXYM010000183.1:0-8304 GCA_964469285.1 uncultured Gammaproteobacteria bacterium
CGCCCGACTTCCGCATTCCGCGCATTGGCGCTCGTCACGCCACCGACCCTGCCCAACGGCCTCGCGGGCCTGCCGTACGCCCTGCCGCTCGAAGCGGTCGGCGGCATCCCGTTCTACAACTGGACCGTCGTGGTCGGCACCCTTCCCGACGGGCTCGAACTCGACGCGTACGATGGCGTCATCTACGGCACGCCGACCAAAACCGGGCAGTTCGAGTTCACGGTGCAGGTGGAGGAATACGGGGGTGCGTCCGTGACACGCACGTTCACGCTCGACGTCACGTGAGTGGTGCCCCGGGCAGGAGTTGAACCTGCGACCTTCCCCTTAGGAGGGGGACGCTCTATCCATCTGAGCTACCGGGGCGCTGTGCTATTCGCTGGTCTTGCCGTCGAAATGCTCGTCGTACTCATCGGCCTTCGTTGCCTGCACCACGCCATCGCGGTGTTCCGGCGGCCCGTACAGCGTGTAGAGCATTAACGGCGCGTCGCCGGTATTGATGACGTTGTGGCGTGCGCCGGCCGGCACGATGATTGCGTCGTCATCGGCAACGGCGTGCTTCTTGCCGTCGATGACCGCCTCGCCGCTGCCCGACTCAATGCGCAGGAACTGGTCGTGCGTTTCGTGGACTTCGGCACCGATTTCCTCACCGGGTTGCAGCGTCATCAGCACGAGTTGCAGGTGCTTGCCGGTGTAGACCACGCGGCGGTAGTCGGTGTTCTCGGTGGTGAGTGTTTCGATGTTGTCGACAAAGCCTTTCATTGGAACCTCCTGACAGTTGCTGTCAGGGTACCAAAAGGAGAAGTGGTGGAGCGGAGGAGGATCGAACTCCCGACCTTCGCATTGCGAACGCGACGCTCTCCCAGCTGAGCTACCGCCCCAATCCAGAGGCGTATGATACACGCATGATTTCTATCCGAGAAGCCAACACCGGGGACCACGCGATGATCTGCGCGTGGAACGACGCCCTCGCCCGCGAGAGCGAACACAAGCAGTTGGACCTGGCCGCACTCGGCCGTGGCGTCCAGCGGGTCCTCGACGATGCCGAACTCGGTCGGTACTTCATCGCCGAGATCGGTGGTGAACCCGCCGGCCAGCTGATGCTGACGCGCGAGTGGTCCGACTGGCGTGACGGAATGTTCTGGTGGATTCAGAGCGTCTACGTCGCGCCGGCGCATCGCGGCAGCGGCGTGTTCAAGGCGTTGTACCGGCACGTCGAGCGGCTCGCAAACGACGACGGGCGCGTGTGTGGGCTACGGCTGTACGTACACGACGGCAACCAGCGCGCGATGGATGTCTACAAGCGGCTGGGCATGGTCGATTCCGAGTACCGGGTGCTCGAAACGCCGGACAAATAAATCGCGGCGCGAAGGCGCCGCTCCCACATCTTGAATGGATCAGCGCCAGCGGCGGGCAAGCGACTCCATGAGTTCGACGCCGAGCGCCTGCGCGGCATCGCCGACCGTCGGTAACTCGTCGTACGCCTGGTACCCGGTCGAACTCGCCGCAAACACGCGGCGCGGCTCATCGACGCCGTCGCCGAAGGTCGTGACGGTCGTGATTAGCTGACCGCTCTTGAGGTCCTTCACCTGCGCACGGAATTCAAAGCCGACCGGCGATTCGCTGCTGCGCACGACCCAGAGCTCCATCAGCAAGTCTGCGTACTGGTCGAGCGCCTGCATTTCGAGCGTACGAGCCGACGTCTGCGCATTGCCGAGCATCTCGTCACCGGACGCTGCCTGACGGCGCATCACGACGGCGCGATCGATCAAGTTCACGCGCGCGTCGAGCAGCATGTCCGCTATCGCCTGTTCAAACTCCCACATCCACCGCTCACCCGGGCCGACACGACCGCCGTCGCTGTTCGCGAACTGACGTGAAATCGCGACGCCGCCCGAGCGATCGGTGCGCTCTTCACCCTTCTGTTCGCGGCTTTGCCCTTCGATCGCGATGCGTTCGCTCGCGACCCACGCCTCAACCTCTGCGGAGAGCTCGCGGTTGAAGTACACCATCACGCGCGGGGATTCCTGCGCTGAGTACGCGGCAGCGAAGTCACGGATGACCTTGTCGATGTCAACGGCGGACCCGGTCTCGCGCTGCGCGATCATGCCGGTCTCGCCCGGCAGGTCGCCGGCGCTCGTGCGGCTCGCCGGTGGCGGCGGCACACGGCCGGCCGGCGTCTCTTCGGTATTCTGTGCGTACGCGGGCGTGACAGCGAGCGCGGCGACCAGCAATGCGGGCAGTGCTCTCATGTCAGCGCCCCTCGCGGACTTCGATGAGGAAGTGCGCGACGTCGTGCACGCGCGTCGAGGCTTCGCGATAGCTGTTCACGGAATTCGCCTCGAGGTACACACGCTGCCATGCGGTCGGCCCCTCGACGGGCACTTTGTCCGCATCGAAGAACTGGATGCGCGCTTCGATCTGTAACGGGTAGTCGGTGCGGTTGCGGATGACCGCGAATCCCTCGACCGTGCCGGTCGGGGTGCGGCGTGCGCCCTGCGACTCGATGGCGATTTTGCCGCCACGGCGGTTCTGCAGCGAATCATCGAGAATCACGACGCGGTCGTATTGGACGGTCGCGTTCGGCGCGCGCGAATCGTCGACCCGGATGCCCGGCGACGCGCCTTCATCAACGGCGCAGGCGGTGAATGCCAATGCCGAAACTGCCACCACTGCAAAGCGACCGAGACTACTCATGATGCCCCCTAGTTTTCGATTGAATAACGGGATCTGACCCAAACCAACCCATTGCCGCGCTTGTCCCAGTGAACCTCGGCGGAGCCGCCTAGACCCGAAACGGGGTTGCTGGCGCGGTCCAGGAACTGTACGTCCCACTCCGGCTGCACGCCGCGCGCGAGCTTTCGGCTCGACACGTGGACAGCATCGGGCAGGTTGTCCCAGTAGCGCGTGTCGGCCTGCGGCTTTGAACGCGCCGCCAGCGCGAGCGCGACGATGCCGACGGCGCCGACCACGTTCGCCGTGCCGCTGCTGCCACTGGAACCGTAAAAGTTGTTCGCCTCTGTTACCGAGGCGGACACGTCCGTCAACACCGAGCCGATGCCGGCCGCGGTGTTGCGGAACTGGAGCTGCCCGTCGAGGATTGCATCAACCGGACGGCCACCGCGAGTGCTCGCCTGCCAGAAAATATCCTCAACCGGGTACAACGTTTCGTTGCCATCCGGTGTAACCAAGGCCGCGCGCTGCTCTGTGAAGCGCTTTCCGCGGCGGTACACGAGCTTTGCATGCCCGATGCCGTCCGCAAGCTTGCGCGGCGACGGCCCACTTTCAGCGATCACCAACACGTTGTCGCCATCTGTGGGCAGCGGCAAGTCGGGCCGCAGCGTGCGCGCTTCCGCGAATGCCTCGTCGGCCAACGATTGGTCGCCAAGGAGGTAAGAACTCCAGCCGTCGAGATACAGCAGCATCGCGAAATCGGCGCGGTGCTGCTCCTCTTCGGCGAACGCGTCCTGCAGCAGGCCCGAGCGGAAGCTCGAACGCGCCGTATCGTATTCGCCGTCCATGAGGTCGAGCAACCCGCGGTAGTAGAACGCCATTGCGCGCTCGTACGGCTCGCCACGGAAATCCTTCGAGCCTTCCTCGATCCACAGGCTGCGGGCGCGTGCGGCGCTCTCGCTGTCGGCGTACACGCTTGAGATGATGCCGATGGCCTGATCGAACGAACGCGCCGCCACCTCTCGTTGCCCGATTTCCAGGGCCTGCACACCGAGGCGGAGGTGGTTCAACACGAAATTGCGGTCCCCTTCCTGCAGCAGTTGCTGCACGACGGGCTGCAGTCGTGGGTCGAACTCGTCCTGCGAAAGAACCGCCGCCGGCAGGCTCAAGGCCAGCACGGCGGCGATGGTCTTACCGGTAGATGATGTCATCCTGCGCCGATTTCCGCATTTCGTACATTCCCGACCACACGATAGTGCCGTACTCGAGATCGACCATCTCGAATATCACCTGGTGGTAGCGCGATGCCTCGCCGCTGCGGGTATCCATCGCGTCGAGCGACGTGATGCGCCCGCCAAGGCGGAAGTCCGCGCCTGCCGTCGCCTGTGTCTGACGGATGGTGCCGGCATCGGTGACGCCTGAACGCTTGAGTTCGCGCTCAGATTCCACCATGTCCGAGTAATGCCGACCGACGAAAACCATGCGGCCGTTCGCCGCACGATTCAGTTCGACGCGCAGACGGTCGGTGATGGAGTTCTTGTTGATGCGCGACGAACTCTCGTTGCGGAAGTACTCAGAGTCGATAATGACGCGCGGCGACGGCGAGCGGCCCGCGAGCTGCGGGTTCTGCCTCATGTCGCGCATCATCCGGTCGGTCATGCTGACCAGGTCCTGCGACTCGAGGCCGATACCTTGTACGCGGCCCGAGGTGCTGGGATCCTCATAGACGGTCGAACGACCAGCGCTGTTGTTCACGCGTGTGCCACCGCCGCAGGCGGATACGGTCACCACCGCGACGAGCGCGATCGCTAATGGTTTCAAGTTCATTGCGGTGCTCCTTTACTGGACGAGGCGTGAAGCGTTCGTGATCGCCGGCATGTACGCGGTCTTCAGCTCCGGGTAGATCTCCCAAGTTGCCTCCAGCACTTGCTGGTAATCCGGGTGCGCCGAGTGATGCGCGTAGATGTAGACGGCGAGGTCCTCGATCGTGTTGAATGACAGGTCCGAAGTGGCTTTGATGTGCTCCCAACCACCCGATGCCTCGATGGCGATCTTGCGGCCCGCGGCATCGCCGACCTTCTGGCCGAGCATGCCCCCAAAGAACGGCACGTTCTCCATCATTTTGCGGCCCGCATACGCGCCCGCCTGAGATCCAATCGCGGCGCCCAGCTTCGCGTTGACCGCCTTGTCCACCCAGCCGGCGACGACGCCATCTTCGGTGTACGGCGACATGAATTCGCCAGAATTGCCGTAAATCGGCTGCGGCGCGACGGCCGCGAGCTGCGCCGGCTGCGCAATCTGCGGGCCGCCAAGGCCAGCACAACCGGAGAGGAGAACGACAGCAAAGAGAATCGACAGACCTTTGGTCTTGTGCGCGATCATGGACAGCCCTCAATGTTTGTTGTTTGTTACCGACCCGTTACCACTGCGTGCAGAATGTAGCGCGTTATTCCGGTTTCAGCAATGGAAAAAGCAACACGTCGCGAATCGATGATTGGTTGGTCAAGAGCATGACCAGTCGGTCGACGCCGATGCCGAGGCCGGCGGTCGGCGGCAGACCATGTTCGAGCGCACGAATGTAGTCGTCGTCGAAAAACATGGCTTCAATATCCCCCGCATCTTTGTTCGCGACCTGCTCTCGGAAGCGTTGGGCCTGGTCGTCCGGATCGTTCAACTCCGAGAATCCATTCGCAATTTCTCGTCCACCGACGAAAAATTCGAAACGGTCGGTGACGGTCGAGTCGTCGTCGTTACGGCGCGCGAGCGGTGAGACTTCGGTCGGATAGCGCGTGATGAACGTCGGCGCGAGCAGTCGGGATTCGACCGTCTTCTCGAACAATTCGTACTGGAGCCGCCCGGCTCCCGCCCGGTCGTCGGCCTTGATGCCCGCTTTGGCACATGCGTCGCGCAGATACACAACGTCATCCAGCCGCGTCGCGTCGAGGTCCGGATTGTGCGCGACGAGCGCGTCCTTCAGCGTGATGCGCGCGAACGGCGGGGCGAGGTCCACCGGCTGGTCCTGCCAGGTGAGTTGCTGAGTGCCGCACAGCGCCACGGCGGCGCCGCGCACGAGCGTCTCGGTCAAGTCCATGAGGTCGGTGTAATCCGCGTACGCCTGGTACAGCTCCAGCATGGTGAACTCGGGGTTATGCCGCGTGGACACGCCTTCGTTGCGGAAGCTGCGGTTGATCTCGTACACGCGCTCGAAGCCCCCGACGACCAATCGCTTCAGGTAGAGCTCCGGCGCGATGCGCAGGTACAGGTCGATGTCCAGCGCGTTGTGGTGCGTGATGAACGGGCGCGCGGTCGCGCCGCCCGGAATCGGCTGCATCATCGGCGTCTCGACTTCCATGAAGCCGAGCGCGTCCATGAACTGGCGGATGTGGCGCACGATACGCGTGCGCATCTCGAACACTGCGCGCGCATCGTCGTTCACGATCAAATCGACATAACGCTGGCGGAAACGCGTCTCTTGGTCGGACAGGCCGTGCCATTTATCGGGGAGGGGTCGCAGCGCCTTGCTCAGGAGTCGCAACTTGTCGGCGCGGATGGAGAGCTCGCCCGCCTTTGTGCGCATCACCGTGCCTTCGACACCGATAATGTCGCCGACATCCAGGGTTTTGAACTCGGCGTACGAATCATCGCCAATTGCGGCGCCCTGCACGAACAGCTGGATCGTGCCGGTCATGTCTTTCAATGAGGCGAAGCTCGCCTTGCCCATCACACGCTTGGCCATCATGCGGCCAGCGATTGCGACGTGCACGGGGTCCGCGTCGAGCGCAGCCGCGTCCTTGTCGCCGTAGAAACCGTGCAATTCGCCGGCGTGCGCATTGCGCCGGAATCCGTTCGGGTACGCGTTGCCACGTTCGCGCAGCGCTGCAAGCTTCGCGCGGCGTTCCTTGATGAGGCTGTTTTCTTCTTCAGACACTTAGTGAAATCCCCAGCAATTCGCGGCGCGAAGGCGCCGCTCCTACATCTGCATAGCTTACAGGCCCGACTTTAACGATGCCTCAATGAATTGATCGAGGTCGCCGTCGAGCACCGCCTGGGTGTTGCCGGTCTCGACGCCGGTACGCAGGTCCTTGATGCGTGATTGGTCCAGCACGTACGAGCGGATCTGGCTGCCCCAGCCGATGTCGGCCTTGCTGTCCTCGATCACCTGCGCCTCGCCGCGGCGCTTCTGCATCTCGAACTCATACAGTTTTGCCTGCAGCTGTTTCATCGCGCTCGCGCGATTCTTGTGCTGGGAGCGGTCGGTCTGGCACTGCACGACGATGTTCGTCGGCAGGTGCGTGATGCGCACCGCGGATTCGGTCTTGTTGACGTGCTGGCCACCGGCACCGCTCGCGCGGAACACGTCGGTCCGGAGGTCCGCGGGGTTGATCTCGACTTCGAAGCTGTCGTCGATTTCGGGCGACACGAACACCGCGGCGAACGATGTGTGGCGCCTGTGACCGGAGTCGAACGGCGATTTTCGCACCAGCCGGTGCACGCCGGTCTCGGTGCGCAGCCAACCGAAAGCGTAAGGACCGCGTACATGAATCGTCGCGCTCTTGATGCCGGCGACTTCGCCGGGCGACAGCTCGAGGATCTCCATCTCGAACTCCCGCGACTCGCCCCAGCGCAGGTACATGCGCAGCAGCATCTCCGCCCAGTCCTGCGCCTCGGTGCCGCCGGAGCCGGCCTGAATGTCGAGGAACGCGTTGCGCTCGTCCATCTCGCCGGCGAACATGCGGCGAAACTCGAGCCGCTCGATTTGTGCGGCCGCGGTGCCGACTTCCTCGACGATGTCGCCCAAGGCGTCGCTGTCGCTCTCGTCGCGCGCAAGCTCGAGCAGCTCGGCCGACTCGCGCAGCGCGGTTTCCACCCGATCGAGCGTGCCCACCACCGTCTCGAGCGAGGAACGTTCCTTGCCGAGCGCCTGCGCACGATCCGGGTCGGACCAAACGTCAGGGTTCTCGAGCTCCCTGTCTACCTCTTCGAGACGCTCGCGCTTTTCGCGGTAGTCAAAGGTACCCCCTCAGCGCGATGCTGCGCTCTTGGAGTTCCGCGATCTGCGCCCCGATCTGACCCGGTTCCATGTGCTGATCCCTGCGATGAAGGGCGGAAATACTAGCACGGCCGCAACGGCGCCATGGCGCACGGGCGGCAGCGCGCCGCCGGAGGCTTTTTCAGCAGCCCGCTTCGCCCTCGACATGCTCGATAATCAGCTGCACTCTCGGCGTCGCGAAATAATCGTTGACGTCGAGCCGGTAGACGAGCCGCAGCTGCCCGCCGCCGAGCCACTCGGCACCGGCGCGGTTGAAGGCGATCGCCTCTACGGCTTCGCGGCCTCCCGACGGCCGCAGCGACATCTTCACGTGCGCGTCCTTCAACACCTTGTGACTCACGAGCTCAAATCGCCCGTCGAAGCAGGGCTCGGGAAAACCCTGGCCCCACGGTCCCGCATCGCGCAACAGTGCTGCAACTTCGATGCTGAGGTCAGCGCACTCGAGCTCGCCGTCGGTCAGCACGCGCTCGGCAAACGCTTCCGCGTCCAGCGTGCGCGCGCCGACCGTTTCGATCGCGCGGCTAAACTCGTCGTACGCATCGGCCTTCAGCGTCAGTCCCGCCGCCATCGCATGTCCGCCGAAC
>CAYXYM010000184.1:0-2814 GCA_964469285.1 uncultured Gammaproteobacteria bacterium
CGGTCTCCAAAACCGCAGGTTGGGGGTTCGATTCCCTCCTGGCCTGCCAGCACATGGCAGCGGAATGAACGGTAAGACGGAAGTGAGCAGCAGCTTCGACACCTTCAAGTTGATGGTGTCGGTCGCGATACTGGCAGCGGGCATCTACGGCTTCTATTTCTGGGCCGAGCAGCCGCTGTTCTATCGCGTGGGCGGCATGCTCGTCATCGTGGTGCTCGCGGCGGTCGTTGCCGCGCAGTCGACGATTGGACGGACTGCGTGGGAGTTCATCGTTACCTCGCGTACCGAGGTACGCAAGGTTGTCTGGCCGACGCGCACCGAAACTGTGCAGACAACGCTGTATGTGATGGTCGTTGTCATCATTATCGGCATCCTGTTGTGGTTGCTGGATATGTTCCTGCTTTGGGCCGTGAAACTGCTCACCGGGCAGGGGGGTTGACGATGGCATTGCACTGGTACGTCGTGCACGCGTACTCGGGGTTCGAGAACCAGGTCAAGCGGTCATTGATCGAGCGCGTGAAGCGCGCCGGCATGGAAGAGAAGTTTGGCGACATCCTGGTTCCGACCGAGGAAGTCGTCGAGATGCGCGAGGGCCAGAAGCGGAAGACGGAACGCAAGTTCTTCCCGGGTTACGTGCTCGTGCAGATGGACATGAACGATGAGACGTGGCACCTCGTGAAGGACGTGCCGAAGGTCATGGGCTTCATCGGCCGGTCGGCTGACAAGCCGACGCCGATCAGCGATCGCGAAGCGGACCAGATCCTGCAGCGCGTGCAGGAAGGCGTCGACAAGCCGCGGCCGAAGACGCTGTACGAGCCGGGCGAGGTGGTGCGCGTCGTCGAAGGGCCGTTCAACGACTTTAACGGCGTTGTCGAGGAAGTGAATTACGAGAAGAGCCGCCTGCGTGTGGCGGTACTGATTTTCGGTCGCTCCACCCCGGTTGAGCTCGAATTCAGCCAGGTCGAGAAAGCTTAGTTTTTTTAAACAGCAACGGCGGGGAGCTTCGGTACGAAGCGTTTGCACCCGCAGGAGAAGTGACAGATGGCCAAGAAAGTCCAAGCCTTCATCAAGCTGCAAGTCGCAGCGGGTAAGGCGAATCCGAGCCCGCCGGTCGGCCCCGCGCTCGGCCAGCATGGTGTCAACATCATGGAGTTCTGCAAGCAGTTCAATGCGCAGACGCAGGGTGTTGAGCCGGGTCTGCCGCTGCCGGTGGTCATCACCGTGTACAGCGATCGCAGCTTCACGTTCATCACGAAGACACCGCCCGCAGCGGTTCTGCTGAAGAAAGCCGCCGGCATCGCAAAGGGTAGTGCGACCCCGAATACGAACAAGGTCGCGAAAGTCACGCGCGCGCAGCTCGAAGAGATTGCGAAGACGAAAGCGCCGGATTTGAACGCAGCGAGTCTCGATGCTGCGGTCCGCACCATCGCGGGCAGCGCCCGCAGCATGGGCATTGAAGTGGAGGGCGTCTGACATGCCGAAGATCGCAAAACGCATCGAGGCATACCGTGCGAAGCTCGCGCCGGGCAAGGTGTACACGATTGATGAGGCGCTCGTGCTGATCAAGGAGTGCGCATCGGCGAAGTTCGTCGAGTCGATCGACGTCGCCGTGAATCTTGGCGTTGACCCGCGCAAATCCGATCAGGTGGTTCGCGGCTCGACCGTGTTGCCAAACGGCACCGGCAAGTCTGTGCGCGTCGCTGTGTTCGCCCAGGGCAAGAACGCCGACGCCGCGAAGGAAGCGGGCGCCGACATCGTCGGATTCGAGGACCTTGCCGAGCAGGTGAAGGCCGGCCAGATGGATTTCGACGTTGTCATCGCGAGCCCCGATGCAATGCGCATCGTAGGCCAGCTGGGCCAGATTCTAGGTCCGCGCGGCCTGATGCCGAACCCGAAAGTGGGCACGGTAACGCCGGATGTCGCGGGTGCCGTGCGCAATGCCAAGGCCGGTCAGGTCCGTTACCGGACTGACAAAGCCGGCATCGTGCACTGCACGATTGGCAAGGCGAGCTTCGAAGTCGATCATCTGCGCGAGAATTTGCAGGCGCTGCTCGCCGACCTGAACAAGGCGAAGCCGAGCTCGGCGAAAGGTATTTATCTGAAGAAAATCACGGTCTCATCGACGATGGGCCCGGGAATCATGGTGGACCAAGCGACCCTGGTCGCCGCCACTGTTTAAGAAATTTTGAATGGCCGGCAGATCACCGCCGGTTCGTCAAAGACCGCAGGTGCGAAAGATGGCAGGAGCCATCGACGCTTAATGTCCTGCGCAGACGGTGTTACCCGAGGCAGGATTTCCTGGCGACGGTCACCGTGAGGTGGGGTGGAAAAGGACGCCACCCTGAATTTAACGGTAATGCCAGGAGGTGGTTATGGCGTTAAGACTCGAAGACAAGAAAGCATTTGTCGCCGAAGTCGCCGCAGTGGCGTCGGGGGCCCATTCGGCCATCGCCGCCGAGTACCGGGGTTTGACCGCCGGTCAGATGGATGGCCTGCGCGTCGCTGCACGCGACGGCGGCGTCTATCTCCGCGTTGTCAAGAACACTCTGGCACGGCGTGCGATCGAAGGCACGGCTTTCGAGTGCATGAAGGATGGACTGACGGGGCCGCTGGTAATCGCGTTCTCGCAGGAAGATCCGGGTGCGGCTGCTCGAGTCCTGGGTGCTTTTGCGAAAGACAACGAAAATCTCGTGGTCAAACTGGTGGCGATCGGCGGCAAGTTGTTGCCGGCGTCGGATGTGGAGCGGCTTGCGAAGATGCCGACCCGCGACCAGGCGATTGCGATTCTGATGGGCGTGATGAAGGCGCCGATTG
>CAYXYM010000185.1:0-7737 GCA_964469285.1 uncultured Gammaproteobacteria bacterium
GCGCGCCGCGCCGCGCCGCGGGTGTCGCGGTCGAGCAGGGTAATCAAGTCCGCCGGTGCATCGAGCAGGTGATCGGCGCCCCACGCAACGGGGTCGTCCTCAACCGTCACGTAGCCGAACAGCGCGACCGCCGTCCTCAGACCCGCCGCGCGGCCGGCCTGTACGTCCCGCTCGGCATCGCCCACGTACAGCGCGTCGGCAGGTCGCACGCCAATCGTCTCGCAGCCGTGCAGCACGGGCGCTGGGTGGGGTTTCGAGTAGGGCGTGGTGTCGCCGGAGACGACGCATGCGGCGCGCGTCCCGTAGCCGATTCGGCCCATCAGCGCGTCCGTCAGCCAGGCCGGCTTGTTCGTGACGATGCCCCAGCGGATGCCACGTGCATCGAGCGTCGCCAATGCGTCTTCGATACCCTCGAACGGCTTGGTATGAACCGCGATGTTCTCTGCGTACAAATCGAGGAAGCGCGCGCGCAGCGCGTCAAAGCGCGCCGGGTCGTCACAGGGCGGGAACCCGCACTTCAGCACCGCGGAGGCGCCGTGCGACACGCACGCGCGGATGGGCGGGTACGGAGTCGGCCCAAGCCCGTGCTCGGCGCGCAGCAGGTTCAATGCGTGCGCGAGGTCCGGGCCCGTGTCGAGCAGCGTGCCGTCGAGGTCGAACAGAACTGTCTTGATCACCGAGTACACCATGCCATGTAATTGACCGCGATGCTGCTGCCGACTCGCGCGGTGCGCGAGAACGGCTCGTAGTGCAGCCCCGCAAACTCCAACGTGCGCAGGCCCGCGTCGCGCACCATCGCATCGAGCTCGGACGGACGGATGAAGCGCGACCACTCGTGGGTGCCGCGCGGCACGAGGTCCAGTACGTACTCGGCGCCGACGATCGCGAGCGCGAACGATGCAGGCGTGCGGTTGAGGGTCGAGAAACACGCGGCGCCCCCGGGGCGCAGTAGCGCCGCGCACGCGGCGACCACCGATGTTGGGTCGGGCACGTGTTCGAGCAGCTCCATGCAGGTCACGAGGTCGTACGCCCCCGCGTGGGTCGCGGCGTGCGCCTCGGCGGTCTCACATTGGTAATCGACTTTCAGGCCCGACTCGTACAGATGCAGCTTCGCGATTTCGACGGCGCGCTCGCTCGCGTCGATGCCGGTGACGAGCGCACCGCGTGCGGCAAGCGACTCGGACAACAGTCCACCGCCACAACCGACGTCGAGTACGCGTGCACCCGCGAGCGGCCAACGCGCCGCAACAAACTCGGTGCGCGCCGGATTGATGTCGTGCAGGGTCTTCAGGTCGCCGTCGGCATCCCACCAGCGTGCGGCAAGATCGCCGAAGCGGTCGACTTCCCGGGCATCAACGTTGGTCATACGATGACCTCGCGGCAAGCTGTATCGATGCGCGGCGCCCAACGTTTAGCGCGTTCACGAGCGGCCGTGCCGTCGACGGTCAGGAGTGCGCCGGCACGCATCAGCGGCCGTCCTGCCACCCAGGAATCAGTGACCTGGCCGCGCGATGCCGCGTACACGACCGCGGCTGCGGCGTCGTGTACTGGCGTCGTCGAGAGGTTGTCGAGATCGATCGCGATGAAGTCGGCCGATTTCCCGGCGAGCAGCGAGCCGGTCTGCTGCGCGATGCCAAGCGCATGCGCGCCCGCAAGCGTCGCCATGTTCAGCGCGGCGTGAGCGGGCACCGCGGACGCGTCACCGGATACGCCCTTCGCAAGCAAAGCTGCGAGCTTCATCGTTTCCAGCAAATCGAGGTCGTCGTTACTCGCGGCGCTGTCCGTCCCGAGCGCGACCGGGACACCCGCGTCAAGCAAGTTCGCGACCGGGCAGAAGCCGCTCGCGAGTTTCAAATTCGACTGCGGGCAGTGCACGACACCGGCGCCGGAGCGCTGCAACGCGGCGAGGTCCGCGTCGTCCAGCTGCGTCATGTGCACGGCGGAAAACCCCGACGCCAACAGGCCGAGCCTGGCGAGTCGCGCCAGCGGGCGCTCGCCGGTCGCTGCAACGGCGTCCGCGACTTCCATCGCCGTCTCGTGCAGATGCATGTGGATCGGGAGGTCGAGTTCGTCGGCGTAGCTGCGGATGCGCTCGAGCGACGCGTCACTGACCGTATACGGCGCGTGCGGTGAGAACATCGTCTTCACCAGCGCGTGGCCGCGCCATTCGTCGTGGAGCGCCAGGCCGCGTTGCAGGTACTCGTCTGCGTTCGCGGCGTACGCGGTCGGCACATCGATGACCACGATGCCGAGCGCGGCGCGCATGCCGGCCTCTGCGCATACGAGCGCGGTCTCCTGTGCGAAGAAATACTGATCGGCGAAGCAGGTCGTACCGCCGCGGATCATCTCAGCGACGGCGAGGCGGGATCCATCGCGTACGAATTCGGGGCCGACGAGTGCCTGCTCGACCGGCCAGATCACACGGCGCAGCCAATCGTGCAGTGGGCGGTCGGCGCCGCAGCCGCGCAACAGGGTCATCGCAGCGTGCGTGTGTGCATTCACAAAGCCCGGCATGAGCACGTGATGACCGAAGTCTACGCGCTCTGCGGTGGGATATTGAGTCCGCGCATCGGCCCGTGGCAACAGCGCGACGATGCGGTCCGCGGCGACCACCAGCGTGTGCTCGTCAAGGACGATACCGGCCGGTTCGACCGGGATAATCCAACGCGCTTCGTACAGCGTTTCGGCAGTCTGCATGCGCATTGAATCATAGCGGAAAAACACCTGCGTATGGTAAGATTCACCGGTCCTGACAGAAGGAATTATTCGCCTGATGGCCGATTTCGCCCGCGAAGTTTTCCAGGTCAATCTCGAAGACGAAATGAAGCGTTCCTACCTCGACTACGCGATGAGCGTAATCGTCGGTCGTGCGCTGCCTGACGTCCGGGATGGCCTCAAGCCCGTTCACCGGCGCGCGCTCTACGCGATGCGGGTCCTCGGTAACGATTACAACAAGCCGTATAAAAAATCGGCGCGCGTCGTCGGTGATGTCATCGGTAAATACCACCCGCATGGCGACTCGGCGGTCTACGACACGATCGTGCGTTTGGCGCAGCCATTTTCGATGCGCTACATGCTCGTCGATGGGCAAGGTAACTTCGGTTCAGTCGACGGCGATTCGGCCGCGGCGATGCGTTACACCGAAGTGCGCATGGCGAAGATCGCACACGAACTGCTTGCGGACCTCGACAAGGAAACGGTCGACTTCATCCCGAACTACGATGAATCCGAGACCGAACCCGCGGTCTTTCCGACGCGCATCCCGAATCTGCTCGTAAACGGTTCGTCGGGCATCGCGGTCGGTATGGCCACGAACATCCCGCCGCACAACCTCAAGGAAGTCATCGACGCGTGCGTTGCGCTGATCGACGACCCGGACCTCGACCTCGTCGGCTTGATGCAACACCTGCCGGGCCCTGATTTTCCGACCGCCGGCCTCATCAATGGCGCGCGTGGCATCCAGGAGGCGTACCTGACCGGCCGCGGCCGTATCTACGTACGCGCGCGCAGCCACGTGGAGGGCGAGGAGGGCGCGAAGCAGTCCATCGTCGTGACCGAGCTGCCGTACCAGGTGAACAAAGCGCGCCTGCTTGAGAAAATCGCAGAACTCGTCAAGGAAAAGAAAATCGAGGGCATCACCGAGCTGCGCGACGAGTCCGACAAGGACGGCATGCGCATGGTGATTGAGCTGCGCCGCGGCGAGATGCCGGATGTGGTCCTGAACAACCTGTACCAGCAGACGCAGATGCAGAGCGTGTTCGGCATCAACATGGTTGCGCTGGTCGACGGCCAGCCGCGCCTGCTGAACTTGAAGGAGATCCTCGAGGCATTCGTCCGTCATCGCCGCGAAGTGGTGACCCGACGGACCATCTTCGACCTGCGCAAGGCGCGTGAGCGCGCGCATATCCTCGAAGGCCTTGCGGTCGCGCTCGCGAACATCGACCCGGTCATCGCGTTGATCAAGGCGTCGAGCGGACCCGCGGAAGCGAAGGAAGGCCTGATGGCGGCGACATGGGAGCCTGGCCTCGTGATGGAGATGATCGAGCGCGCCGGCGCCGATGCGTCCCGTCCGGATGGTCTCGCTGCCGAGTTCGGCGTCGTGAATGGCAAATACAAGATGTCGGCCGAACAAGCGCAGGCGATCCTCGAGCTGCGGCTGCATCGTCTGACCGGACTCGAGCAGGACAAAATCCGCGACGAGTACCGCGGCCTACTCGACAAGATCGGCGAATACCGCGCGATTCTTGCCGACGCGGACCTCCTCATGCGCGTCATTCGCGAGGAGCTCGTCGAGATGCGGGACCAGTACGCGGACGCGCGCCGGACCGAGATCGTCACCGACCACCTCGACCTCACCCTCGAGGACCTCATCACCGAGGAGGACGTCGTCGTCACGCTGTCCCACGCGGGCTACGCGAAGCGCCAGCCGCTCGACGCATACCGCGCACAACGACGCGGCGGGCGTGGCAAGTCCGCGACGACCACGAAGGACGAAGATTTCGTGGACAAGCTGTTTATCGCGAGCACACACGACACGCTCCTGTGCTTCTCGAGTCGCGGTAAGTGTTACTGGCTGAAGGTCTATCAAGTGCCGCCGGCCGGGCGCGGGTCACGTGGCCGACCCATCGTGAACCTGCTGCCGCTCGAGGAGGGCGAACGCATCAATGCGGTGTTGGCCGTGCGCGAGTACCCCGAGGACACCTATTTACTGTTCGCGACGAGCCAGGGCACCGTCAAGAAAACGCCGCTCGCGAGCTATTCGAACCCGCGCAGCACCGGCCTCATTGCCGTGAACCTGCGCGAAGACGACTACCTCGTGGACGTCGCGCTCACGACCGGCGACAGCGACGTGATGCTGTTCGCGAGCAACGGCAAAGCGATCCGCTTCAACGAGAAGGCAATCCGGCCGATGGGCCGAACGGCGGCCGGCGTGCGCGGCATCCGCCTCGCATCGGGCGAAGAGGTCGTGTCGCTGATCATCATCGGTGGCGGCGCCGTGCTGACCGTCACGCAGCGTGGTTACGGCAAGCGGACGGCGGCGGCCGATTACCCCGTGAAGGGTCGCGGTGGTCAGGGCGTGATCTCCATCCAGACAACGGAACGCAACGGCAAGGTCGTCGGTGCAATTGAAGTTAACGACGACCACCAGGTGATGCTGATCAGCAACGCCGGCACCCTGGTGCGTACACCGGTCGACCAGATTTCGGTCATCGGCCGCAACACGCAGGGCGTGCGCCTGATCCGGCTCGCCGATGACGAGCACCTGACCGGTATCGAGCGTATCGAGGCCGACGAGGAAGCGGACGAAGAAGCCGATGGCTGAGCGGTTTGCAGGGCGCGCGTGGAACTTCAGCGCCGGCCCGTCGGCGCTCGCGGACGCCGTCGTCGAGCGCGCGCAAGCGGAGTTGCCGAATTGGCGCGGCACCGGCCTCTCCGTGATGGAGATGTCGCACCGCAGCGCCGAGTTCATCGGAATTGCCGAGCAGGCCGAAGCCGACCTGCGCGCGCTCATGGCGGTGCCCAGCGACTACGCGGTGCTGTTCCTGCAGGGCGGCGCGACGCTGCAATTCGCGATGGCACCGTTGAACCTGCTGCGCGGCAAGTCGGGCGCCGATTATTTCCGCACCGGCCTGTGGTCGGAGAAGGCAGTCGCGGAGGCACAGCGCTTGTGCAAGGTGAACCTCGCCGTCGACACGAAGACGGATGGCTATCACGGCCTACCCGCGCCCGCCGATTGGCGGCTCGATTCCGACGCCGCATTCGTGCATTACACGAGCAACGAGACCATTCATGGCGTGCAGTTCCACGACGTGCCCGAGACGCACGGCGTGCCGCTCGTGTGCGACATGTCGTCGGATATCCTGTCGCGCGAAATCGACGTCTCGCGCTTTGCGCTGATATATGCCGGCGCGCAGAAGAACCTCGGGCCGGCGGGTGTCGCAATCGCCGTCATCCGCCGCGACCTGCTCGGCGGCGCGTCGCCGACGACGCCAGCCATGCTCGACTACGCCGCGCACGAGAAGGCCGGCTCCATGTACAACACGCCGCCGACGCTCGCGTGGTACTTCGCGGGGCTTACGCTTGAGTGGCTGAAGCAGACGGGCGGCGTTTCCGCGATGGTCGAGCGGAGTCGGCGTAAGGCGACGATGCTGTATGACGCGATTGACGCCTCGACACTCTATTCGAACCCGGTCGCACACGAACACCGTTCGCTGATGAACGTGCCGTTCTTCCTCGCCGATCCTTCGCTCGACGCGCGCTTCGTGACCGAGTCGATTGCCGCCGGCCTTCTCAATCTCGCCGGCCACCGCGCGACCGGTGGGATGCGCGCAAGCCTCTACAACGCGATTCCCGTTGAAGCCGTCGAAGACCTGGTCGAATTCATGGCGGAGTTTGAACGCCGTGCTTAAATCGAGCCAATCGCGGCGCGAAGGCGCCGCTCCTACATTTACAGTTGTTTGTGGGAGCGGCGCCTTTGCGCCGCGATAATTTCGATGTTCACAATAAAGACCTACAACAACATCGCTGCGGCGGGGCTCGCGCGCTTTCCGTCGGACCGCTATACCGTCAGCGCTGACGCTGTCGAAGCGGACGCGATCCTGCTCCGTTCCGCCGACCTGCACAGCGCGGCGCTGCCATCGTCGCTGAAGGGCATCGGTCGTGCGGGCTCTGGCACGAACAACATCCCCGTCGCGGCGCTGACGGCACGCGGCATCCCGGTGTTCAATGCGCCGGGTGCGAATGCAAACGCCGTGAAGGAACTCGTCGTCGCCGGCATGTTGATCGCCGCGCGCAACCTGACCGCGGCCTGGGATTTCGCGCGTTCCGCTGACGCCGATGTCGAGTCGGCAAAGAAGCAGTTCGCGGGCTTCGAGCTCCCGGGTCGTACGCTGGGTGTCATTGGGCTTGGCGCAATCGGCGTCGAAGTCTGCAATGCTGCGCATGCGCTCGGCATGCGGGTTGTCGGCTTCGACCCGAAGCTCACGGTACAACGCGCGTGGCAGCTGTCCGCATCCGTCGAACAGGCACGCACGCTTGAGGAACTCCTCGGGCGTTGCGACTTCGTGAGCGTGCATGTGCCGCTGAACGACCACACGCGTGACCTGCTCGATGCGCGCCGCCTTGCGTACCTGCGCCCTGGTGCGGTCGTGCTGAACATGGCGCGCGGTGGCATCGTTGATACCGACGCGGTCCTCGGCGCGCTCGAAGCAGGGCGCCTGCACGCATACGTGACGGATTTTCCGGAAGCGCGGCTCGCCGGCCATCCCGGCATCATCGCATTCCCGCATCTCGGCGCATCGACGCTCGAGGCCGAGGAGAATTGTGCGGTCCAGGTCGCGGATACGCTGCGCGAGTTTCTGGAGCATGGCGTGCTCCGTCATTCGGTGAACTTTCCGGACGCGGACCTTGCCGCGGTCACCGACGGCTGGCGCATCGCAATCGCGAACGCGAACGTGCCGAACATGGTCGGCCAGATTACGGCGACGCTCGGCGGCGCCGGCCTTAACATCATCGATATGCTGAACCGCTCGCGTGGCGATGTGGCGTGGACCGTGCTTGACCTCGACAGCGCGGTTGAGTCGAGCACGCTCGACGCTATCTGCGCCATTGACGGGATATTGAGCGCACGGGTCATCGGCCCGACAGGAGAGAACGAGTGAGCGACCCGTTGTTTGTGCGTGCGCTGCCCGGTGTGCAGAGGCTCAAACCCTACGAGCCCGGCAAACCCATCGCTGA
>CAYXYM010000186.1:0-6718 GCA_964469285.1 uncultured Gammaproteobacteria bacterium
CGCTGGTGTCTGTGCTCGTGGTCGGCGGCTATCTGTACGGCACCGACAACACGGCGCTCGTTTCAATGATGACAGGGAGAGCCTCATGAATACCCGAGTGAGCAGCGTCACCAAGCCGAGCCGCGTGCGCAATCGGCAGGAATTTACGCTCGCGCAGTTAAAACAGGCCAGGAAGAGAATTGACTCTCATGTCGTAAGTCTCACCGCACCAGATTCCTACGAGGCGGAGCAATATCGGAAGCTGCGGTATGTGCTTGAGCAGCGCCACACGCCCGGCGACGGGCTGTTGGTCGGCATCGGCAGCCCGGCCCCTGGTGACGGCAAGTCACTGACGGCGCTCAATCTCGCGGGTTCACTGGCGCAGGACATGGGCGCACGCATCCTGCTGATTGACGCCGACCTTCGGCGGCACTCGAGTGCAATCCGTCAGAATCTCGCGCTCGGAAACGTTGCAGTACCCGGCCTGGTCGATGCGATTGTCACCCCTGAGCTCTCGTTACAGAAGGTCGCACGCCGTATCGCACCGTTGAACCTGTCGTTCGTACTGACCGGCAGCAAGACGTCCGCACCGTACGAAGTGCTTTCGTCCCCACGTCTCGGCGAGTTGTTCGACGAAGCCCGGCGGAATTATGACTATGTCCTCGTCGACTCACCGCCAATCGTTCCGGTTTCGGACTGTCGTGTGATTGCCCGCTGGATCGATGGATTCCTGATGGTGGTTGGGGCGCACCAGACACCGCGGGCGATGCTCGCTGAATCACTCAACATCCTCGGGCCGGAGAAAGTCTTCGGGCTTGTCTACAACGGGGGCGAAGAGCTGTTGAGTAAGTACTACGGATACGGATACCAGGGCTACGGGCGACCGGCACGCGAGAGCTCCGCCGACCGGGACTCCTGGCTGCAGGAGACGGAGTCCATGTTCGGGTGGAAGCGGCGCAATGGCTGAGCGGACCCTAATCCTTGGCTCCAGCGCGCTGGCCCGCGCGCTCGTCGACGAGATCAACGCGCGACCGCAGGGTCGGTACGCGGTGATCGGCGTCGTAGCGGAGGCCGCTGCGCCGCGCGCGGGCGCCTTCGATTGCCCGGTACTCGGTTCGCTGGACGACCTGCCGCGTGTGATTGCGGCTTATCAGCCGCAGCGCATTGTCATTGCGCTCGGCGAACGGCGCGGTCACTCGCCCGTCGACCAGCTCGTCGAGGCGCGCACGCGCGACGGGATTCAGGTCGAGCAGGGCACTGATGTCTACGAATGGCTGACCGGAAAGCTCGCCATTGAATCGCTGACGCCAAGCAACCTCATCTTTTCGCGCGACTTTCGGCCGATGCGGCTCACCCAGTACGCGACACGCGCAATCAGCGTTGTTGTCGCGGCTGCCGGCCTCGCAATCCTCCTGCCGCTGCTCGCGCTTGTCGCGCTCGCCGTCAAGCTCGATTCGCGGGGTCCCGCGCTGTTCGTGCAGGACCGCGTCGGACTCGGCGGCCGGCGCTTCCGGTTGTACAAATTCCGGAGCATGCACGACACGAAAGCGAAGTCGGAGTGGGCTGGCGATAACCATGACCGCATCACGCGTTTCGGGCGTGTGTTGCGGAAGTACCGCATCGATGAGCTACCACAGCTGTATAACGTGTTGCGCGGGGATATGAATCTGGTCGGACCGCGACCGCATCCATTATCGAACTTCGAGATGTTTGTGCTCGTGTCGCGGAACACGCCGCAACACGGTAGCCAAATTCCGTACTACTCGCTGCGGTCGTCCGTTCGACCTGGTATCACCGGCTGGGCGCAGGTCCGTTACAAGTACGCGAACGGACTCGGGGAGGAAATCGAGAAGCTCCGGTACGACCTGTACTACATCAAACACTACTCATTGGTACTCGACCTGCGAATCCTGTTCGAGACGGTGCGTGTCATCGCTGGTGGGCGCGGTGAGGTTGAATTGCCGGCCGCCGGCCATGCATCGAGGAGCCTGTGATGTCGCAGAACGTCGTGGCGCTCGGCGGCAGCAAGGTCATGGCCGGTGCGCGCCGAGTCCGGGCGGCCGTCGACACTGCCGACGTTGACGCCGTTACCGCGACGCGCGAGAACGTGAATTTTCTCACCGAGTACTTCGACGGCAGTTGCGTTCAGGGCGCGTCGCCTGGCGTGGAACCTGGGCGGCGCATCCGTCGTGTGTCGCTATCGCCTGGGCGCGTCCGCGCAACGCCGGAAGCGGTCGCGGCAATCGCTAATGCCGACACGATCGTGATCGGCCCCGCGAGCCTGTATGGCGAGGTCTTGCCGACCCTGCTAATCCGGGGCATCGCCGGCGCTATCGCTGCGAGCCGCGCCCCGGTCGTCTTCGTCATGAACTTGATGACCGAGCTCGGTAGGACCGACGGTTACGGCGGGACCGACTTCGTGCTGGCCTTGCGTCGGCACGCGAAACAGTTGCCAGTGGCATTGACCGTACTCGTCAATGACGCACCGATTCCGGAGCTCGTGGCGGCGCGCTACTTTCGCGCCGGCCAGCGACCGGTGACTGTTGATGACGCGACGCTGTCCAACCTGGGCTGCACGGTGGCGCGTGCGGACCTGCTCGCCGACGACGCACGCGTTCGCCATGACGGTGCGAAGCTCGCGGCCGCTCTCGATGCGTTGAAGGGGATTACGCTGCAATGAGCCGGGTCGAGCAACTAATGATGCAGGAATGGTGGCGTCCGGCGCCGATGCGGGCGGATGCGGCCAGCCCGATGGCGCAAGCGGCGCGTAGCGACGCTCGAGGCACGGTTGCATTCCGTGCGCTGATGGCATTTCTATTCGTGCTGCTGCTGTCCCCGCAGTCGATGTTTACGATTCTGCAGCCACTTCGCCTCGCGTTTGTCACGGCCGGCATTGCAGTGTTCGCGTACCTCATTTATCGGATGTCCGCGCGTGAGCCGCTGGTCGACCCAACGGCCGCGGTAAAGCTGGTTGGACTCATTGTCGCGTGGGCAGTCGTCACGGTCCCGTTTTCGCATTGGCCCGGCGGCAGTGTCGTGTTCATGATCGAGATGTATTTCAAGGCAATCGTGGTGTTTCTGCTGCTTGCGCACGTGGTCGACTCCGAACTCCGGTTCCGGCGTGTCGCCTGGGCGATGACGCTGATGTCGATGCCGCTCGCATTTACCGGCATCTCCAACTACCTTGCGGGTGATTTTGCGGGCGGTAATGGTCGGATTCTCGGTTACACCGCGCCGCTCACGACGAACCCAAATGACCTGGCGCTCACCCTGAATTTGATTCTGCCGCTCGCTATCGGCCTGTTCCTCGATGCGGGGCGGTTCCTTGCGAAAGCGATACTGCTATGCGCGATCGCCTTGTCAATCGGCGCAGTTATTGCAACCTTTTCCCGCAGCGGGTTTCTCACGCTCGCGGTTATCGGTCTGTTCTATGCCTGGCGGCTTGTGTGGCGCGGACGTGCCGCGCTCGTCGCGGTCGTGGTCGTACTCGGTATCGGCGCGGCGCCGTTCCTCCCTGGCCACTATTGGGACCGGCTCTCAACGATTACGGCCATCGAACAGGACGCGAGCGGATCGGCGCAGGAGCGGTGGAACGACTCAAAGGCTGCAGCCAGCTACGTCGCCGGCAACCCAATCATCGGAGCGGGTATCGGGCAGGGCACGCTGGCGATGAACGAGGTCCGCGGAGATCGCTGGCTCAAGGTTCATAATGTCTACCTCGAATACGCGGTCGAGCTCGGGCTGCCGGGGCTGGTGCTGTTTTTGCTGCTGCTTGGGTCCAGTCTGCGCAACGCGGCGCTTGCGCAGCGCATCGCCGCGCACTTGCGCGCGAGCGGCGTATTCCACCTCTCCGAGGCGACGCAGGCGAGCCTCATCGGCTTTTCAGTTGCCGCCTTGTTCCACCCGGCTGCCTACCAATTCTGGTTCTATATGTTCGCGGGACTCGCGCTCGCCGCACGGGCCATCGCAATCCGTGACCTCGCCGAGGTGCAAGCGTGAGCGCGTCACCCGCAACCGTCGTGGCACCGGTGCCGATTCGGGTCATGAAATTCCTGACGATCTTTGCATTGGGGGGCACGGAGAAGCAGGTCGTGACTACGGCGGGCCGCATGGACCCGCGGCGGTTCGAGATCGAGTTCGGCTGCTTCACGCGCCGCGGCCAGTTGCTCGACGAAGTGCTCGAACGCGGCACACCGATTGAGGAGTACCCAATTCAGAGTTTCTTCCGTCCGGAGACCGTGCGCCAGCAGCTGAAGCTTGCGCGTCACCTGCAGCGCCGCCACATCCAAGTGATGCACAGTTACAACTTCTATTCGAACGTGTTCGCCATTCCGGCCGCGCGGCTCGCCGGGGTCCCGTGCGTCGTTGCGTCAATCCGTGATACCGGCGTGTACCTCAATGCCATTCAACGGCGCGTGCATCGCGCGGTCTGCAGTCTCGCGCACCGCATTGTCGTCAATGCGGACGCGATTCGAGACTGGCTCATCGCTGACGGCTACGACGCCGACCGGATTACGGTTATCCCGAACGGCTTGGACACCGACGCGTATGCCCGGCGCCGTGGCGGAACTGCCGTCCGCAAGGAACTCGGTCTCGCGCCGGACGCTCGCTTGGTCGTTGTACTGGCGCGGATCAACCGCGACAAGGGCATCGATTGCTTTGTTGACGCTGCAGCACGCATTGCCCAACGCTTCCCGGCCGCCGAGTTCGTGATCGTCGGTGGCGATTTCAAGCCGCACCCGGATGGCAGGATTCCGGCGGAGGTGGCGTACCGCAAGGAAGTCGAAGCGCGCGCGGCGCGCGCGGGCATTGGCAGCCGCCTTCATTTCACCGGCTTTCGCACCGACATTCCGGAGATTCTCTCGGAGTCGGCGGTCTCCGTGCTTCCGTCATTCAGCGAGGGACTCTCGAACACCTTGCTCGAGTCGATGGCTGCGGGCGTTCCGGTCGTCGCGACCAATGTCGGTGGCACACCCGAGGCGGTCGTAGACGGCCAGAGCGGGTTGCTGGTTCCGCCGCGCGATGTGCCGGCGCTCGCCGACGCAATTGCACGCGTGCTTGAGAACGACGTGCTCGCTGCGCGACTTGCCGATCAGGGCCGTCGGCGCGTCACTGAACGATTTTCGTTCGCCCAGACGGTTGGGGCTAACGAAGAACTTTACCTGGACACTTTGGGAGTCACCGATGCAGCTACTTAACAGCCAGTCAGATCCGAAGGTCTTCTCGACCTGCCCACCGTCCGCTGGAGCGGACCCAAGCGGCTATCTGAAGCAGGTCATCACCACTGCGCGCTGGAGCGAGCAGGCGGGCTGCACCGGAATGCTGGTCTACGCCGACAATTCACAGGTCGATCCGTGGCTGCTTGCCCAAGTCGTCATCGAGCACACAGAAACACTCGCGCCGCTAATTGCAGTTCAGCCGGTGTACATGCACCCGTACACCGTGGCAAAACGTATCTCGTCATTCGCGGCGCTGTACGGTCGGCGCGTGTATTTGAATATGGTCGCCGGCGGCTTTCGCAACGACCTGCTCGCGCTCAACGACGAGACGCCACATGACCGCCGCTACGACCGCCTGATCGAGTACACCCAAGTCATCATCCAGCTGCTGCGCGGCGACACCGTGGATTTTCATGGTGAGTTCTATCACGTCGAGGGGCTTCGGCTCGAGCCCGCCTGTCCGCAGGATTTGGTACCCGGCTTGTTCGTCTCGGGGTCGTCGAGCGCGGGTCAGGCCGCGGCGCGTGCGCTCGGGGCGACTGCGATCGAGTATCCGCAACCGGCGAAAGCCGGCCGCAAGCCTGCGACGGGAAACGCCGGCATCCGCGTCGGCATCGTCACACGCTCCGATGCTGAAGCTGCGTGGGCTGACGCGCAGCGGCGCTTTCCAGTCGATCGGCGTGGCCAACTTACGCACCAGCTCGCGATGAAAGTGTCGGATTCCCAATGGCATCAGCAGTTGTCAACGCTCGCCCAGACGCGTGGCCGCCAGCGCGATCCCTACTGGCTCGTGCCATTCGAGAATTACAAGACGATGTGCCCGTACCTCGTCGGTGATTATCGCGAGATCGGCGCCGAGCTCGCGGCTTACATCGATCTCGGATACCGCGCGTTCATCACGGACGTTCCGGCCGATCCTGAGGATCTCGGCCACATTGGTTGTGCGTTCAACTTTGCGCAGGAGGAAATCAAATGCCGCAACGCCTTCAAGACTGGGTAACTGCGAATGCGGAGCTGCGCCCCGATGCGACCGCGGTCGCGTTGAACGGCAATGCCTTGACCTATGAGGAGCTCGACATTCTGTCGACGCAGCTCGCTCGGGCGCTCATGGAGCATGGGTGCCGCCCCGGTGATCGCGTCGGTATGCTGATGCCGAAGATTCCGCTCGCCATCGCGGCCATGATCGGCATCTACAAGGCCGGTTGCGTGTATGTACCGCTCGATCCCGCGAGTCCGGCGCCACGCCTCGCCTCGATGATTCGCAGTGCCAATGCACGCTGGGTCCTCGCCGCAGGCGGCGTGGCCGACACCGTACGCGAGCTGCGCGACGAACACGGTTTCGGCGACGGGCTTTCGGTCGCATGGTTGGACCCGGTCAGCCCTGTGGATGCCGGCGCTGGCGGTTTCACTTATCGTGACGTCGTCAATTGCCCCGCGTTGGGGTTGCCAGAGCGCCGCGCCGGTGACGCGACCGCGCACCTGCTGTTTACCTCGGGCTCCACCGGCGTGCCGAAGGGCGT
>CAYXYM010000187.1:0-4521 GCA_964469285.1 uncultured Gammaproteobacteria bacterium
CTTCGATCTGGATGTCGATGCGGTCGAGTAGCGGCCCCGACAGGCGCGTGCGGTAGCGCTCGACTTGCTCAGACGTGCAATTGCAGCGACCACTCGGATCGGCAAGGTACCCGCACGGACAGGGATTCATCGCCGCAACCAGCAGGAAGCGCGCGGGGAACTCGACCTGTCGCGCCGCGCGCGAGATTACGATGCGGCCCGCCTCAATCGGCTCGCGCAACGACTCCAATGCATGCCGCTGGAATTCCGGTAGCTCGTCGAGAAACAGCACGCCATGGTGCGCGAGTGAGATTTCGCCAGGACGCGGCGTACTGCCGCCACCTACGAGCGCGATGTTCGATGCGGTGTGATGCGGTGAACGAAATGGGCGGACGCCCCATTCGCGGGCGGCGTCAAAGCGTCGGCCACTGATCGACGCGACGGTTGCGACATCGAGCGCCTCGTTGTCATCGAGCGGTGGGAGCACGCTGGGCAGGCGGTTCGCGAGCATGCTCTTGCCGGTACCGGGCGGTCCGATGAACAACAGGTTGTGGTGGCCAGCAGCGGCGACCTCGAGCGCGCGACGCGCGTGGGGCTGCCCGCGCACATCGGCGAGGTCGTCCCCGGCATCCGTATTCGCGCGTCGTATGGGCGGCACGGGCGGCAACGGCGCGCGCGCTGCGAGGTGCGCGCACACCGCGAGCAGGTCAGGTGCGCCGTACACCACGAGGTCCGGGACGAGCGCGGCCTCGTTCGCGCTCGCGCACGGCGCAACGAGCATTCTTCCCGCGCGCTGCGCCGCGCGGGCGGTGGGCAGTATCGACGGTACCGGTCGCAATTCGCCGCTCAGGGCGAGTTCGCCGACGAACTCATATTGGTCGAGCCCGGATGCCGGCAGCTGCTCACTCGCCGCAAGGATGCCGATCGCAATCGGTAGATCGAAACGCCCACCGCTCTTCTTCACGTCTGCTGGGGCGAGGTGCGCGATGATGTGGCCGGTCGGGAGCGTGAAGCCCGCGTGGCGCATCGCCCCCCGCACCCGGAAGCTCGCCTCCTTTACCGCGGTCTCGGTCAGCCCGACGATTGAGGTGCCGAACTCACCACCGGTGAGTTGGACCTCGACGGTGACCGAATGCGCATCGAGGCCCGATGCGGCGCGGGTGTGGACGGTCGCGAGTGGCATCGTTGGAGTATGGAGCGGAGAAGCCGCGAGCGACCGGCGAGGGACACAAGGGTGTGCCACTTTAAATTTCGCGACACCGAGAGTGTCGCTCCCACCTGACACACCCAACTTTGGCAGCAAGACATTGGCCGGCCTGCGGAGCGGACGGACACCGCGCCGGGAGCAACCGAGACGGGAGTGGGTAAACCGTTAAGACGAAAGCGCCCCACAAAGTAGGCGCGGTAGAAACGATAATCCCCGGCGACAGTCATTTAGCCGCGCAGTCGAGGGAAGCGGCAGCGGCGCGTTCGGTCCGGCCGAGTAGCGGGCCGCCACCGATGGCATCGCGGCGCAATCAGTGGCGGGAGGTGTCGTCCTTCGAAGTGGTCTTCTTCTTGGTCGCTTTCTTCGCGCGCTTCTTCGGCGGCGCGGCGGCCGAGAGTTCGACTTCGAGCTCGGCAAGGCGGCCGATCAGGCCGTCAAGCTTCTCCCGGGTCCGGGCGAGCAGCGCCTGCTGAAGTTCGAATTCCTCGCGCGTCACGAGGTCGAGCCGCGCAAAGGTCGAGGTCAACACCGCCTTGAAGTTGCGCTCGAGCTCGTCACCGATGCCGCGCACGCCCGGCGGAACGAGTTCGGCGAGCTTTCGGGCGAGTTCGTCGAGTTTCTTGGTGTCCATGGCCATGAGTGTACTAAAATCCCCACATGAAAATGATTTCCGCCATCATAAAGCCGTTCAAGCTCGACGACGTCCGAGAGGCCCTGTCGGAAATCGGGGTCCAGGGCATCACGGTCACAGAGGTCAAGGGCTTCGGCCGGCAGAAAGGCCACACGGAGCTGTACCGTGGCGCCGAATACGTCGTCGATTTCCTGCCGAAAGTGAAAATCGAGCTCGCGGTCGCGGATGAGCTCGCAGAGCGCGTAACCGAGGCCATCAGCAACGCCGCGCGCACCGGCAAAATCGGCGACGGCAAGATTTTCGTGTTCGAACTCCAGCAGGCGATTCGCATCCGCACCGGGGAGACCGGCCCGGACGCCATCTGACTGCCGTGCTGCTCAGCGCGCGCGGCCTTCACCGCCTCGGCATCAGCCCCATCGATTTCGACCTCCCGGCCGGCGGCTGCCTCGGCATCAGCGGGCCGTCGGGTGTCGGCAAGTCGGTGCTGCTCCGCATGCTCGCCGACCTCGACCCACACGAAGGCGATGTCCTGCTGGACGGAAAGTCGCAACAAGACACCCCGCCGTGTGAATGGCGCCGCCTCGTCACCTTGCTCGCGGCGGAGAGCCAGTGGTGGGCGCCACGCGTGCGCGACCACTTTGAGGGCGGCGCGGTGCCGTTGCTCGACGAACTCGGATTCGACAAGGATCCCGCGGACTGGGAAATCGAACGGCTGTCGAGCGGCGAGCGTGAGCGGCTCGCGCTCGCGCGCGTGCTCGCGCTTGAGCCACGCGTGTTGCTGCTCGATGAACCGACCGCGAACCTCGATGATCGTAATGCGGCGCGCGTCGAACAGTTGATCGCCAACTGGCGCGGTGGCGCCGACCGCGCGGTGGTGTGGGTGAGCCACAACCGCGAACAGCTCGCGCGTGTCGCTGACCAACAGCTCCACCTTGAGGACGGAAAATGGTCGACGGCGGCGTAATCCCGGTCACTCCGTTTGACCTGATGCTCGCGGCAACACTCGTCGCCGCACTGGCGCTGTTGTCGCTGCCGTCGCGTCTCGGCATCGCGCGGCCCATCACGATCGGCGCGGTGCGCACCGTCATCCAGCTGCTGCTCGTCGGGCTCGTGCTGGATACGCTGTTCGACATCAAGTCACCATGGCTGATCGGCGCATGGGCGCTGGTCATGTTGATGGTCGCGGGGCGCGAAGTGGTCGCGCGCCAGTCGCGCCGCTACCGTGGCGGCCGGGGTTATGGCATCGGGCTGTCGTCCATGTTTGTGTCATCATTTTCAGTAACGCTGCTCGCGTTGGTCGTGCTGCTCGAGGTCGACCCGTGGTACTCGCCGCGATACGCGATCCCGTTGCTCGGCATGTTGCTCGGTAACACGATGACCGGCGTCGCGGTCGCGCTCGACCGCCTCACGCAGGGCGCGTGGGAGCAGCGCGCGATCATCGAGCAACGACTGATGCTCGGGCAGCCCTACACCGCCGCAACGGAATCGCTGCGTCGCCATGCAATGCGCGCAGGCCTGATACCGATTGCGAATTCCATGGCTGCCGCCGGGCTCGTCAGCCTTCCGGGCATGATGACTGGCCAGATTCTTGCCGGTGTGTCGCCGTTCGACGCGGTCAAATATCAGATTCTCGTGATGTTTCTGATTGCAGCCGGCACCGGTTTCGGTACGATGCTCGCCGTACGCCTTGGTACGGCGGCCCTCTTTGACCCGCGTGACCGGCTCCGCCTGGACCGGCTCGCCGAGGCCGAGTGATAAACTGGCTCAAAGCCGGAGGTCCACGATGCGATATCTGATACTGGTGCTGATCCTCGCCGTGCCCGCGACCGTTTGGGCACAAGCGCCGCGTTGCTGGAAGAACGATCAAGGTGTCACCGAGTGCGGCAAACATCCGCCGCCGGGCGTCGACGCGCGCACGGTCAAGGCGCAGCAGCCCGCGAGCAACGAAGCTGCCGAGACCGCCGAAGCATTCGCCGAAGCCGATACTGACGGTGAAGAAGAGGCACGGCGCGCGATCCAGCTGCGCCATTGCGAACTCGCTCGCGAGACGGTCGCAGCGTATGGCCGCTCCGAATTCCTGTACGAGCGTGACGCGACCGGCAATCGGCGCGTGCTCGACGAGGCCGAGACCGCCGAGGTCAAGGCGAACGCGCAGCGGGCCGTCGACGAGCAGTGCGCAGAATTCCCCGACGCAGCGCCGTGATCCGGGTTGCCATTGCCGTCGTGTGCGGCGCGCTGCTCGCCGCGCCGGCGGTCGCGCAGGTCTATAAATGGACCGACGATGCGGGTCGCGTCCACTATTCCGACACCCCGCCGGGCGATGCCGACGCGACACTGTTGCCGATCGAGTCGGCCGAGACGGACCTCGAAGCGTCGCTGCGCGAGCAGGTGGCGCGCGAGCGTGAACTCGAGCTACGCGAACAGACCGAGGCCGATAAAGCCGAGGACGCGGAGGCCGAAGCGGCTCACCGCGCCGCCGTCGAGCGTGCGTGCGTGCAAGCCCGTGAACGCGTTGCAACCATCGAGTCCGCGCGCCGCCTCTCGCGCGTCGATGACGACGGCACTCGCCGAACCTACAACGAAGAAGAGCGCGCCGCAGCGCTCGCCGAAGCCCGCCAGCAAGTCACGGAATGGTGCCGATGAATACCCGTACGACCCAGGAAGCACGCGATACCTACAACATCTCCCACTGGGGCAACGGCTA
>CAYXYM010000188.1:0-3216 GCA_964469285.1 uncultured Gammaproteobacteria bacterium
CTTCTGCTCGATCGAGATGGCCGGCGACAGCCCTTCGATGTGGTCGACGTCGGGCTTCTCCATCACCGAGAGAAACTGGCGCGCGTAGGCCGACAGCGACTCCACGTACCGGCGCTGGCCTTCCGCGTAGATGGTGTCGAACGCGAGCGAGGACTTCCCGGACCCCGACAGCCCCGTGATCACGACGAGCCGGTCGCGTGGCAGATCGAGGTCGACGTTCTTGAGGTTGTGCGTGCGCGCGCCGCGTATGCTTATCGTATCCATCGAACCTGCTAATATACCGCACCTTATGATTCGACCCCTGACCCGCCTTATCCCCATCGTGGCTGTTGGGCTTTCTCTGTACGCGGGCGCACTCGCGGCACAGCACGACCACCACCCGACCCATACCGCAGACGCGACACCGGCGCCGATGGCGATGTCTGGCCGTGACGCATCGGGCACGAGCTGGCAACCCGACGTCTCGCCGCACGGCGGCGCGCATGTCGCGTTCGGCGACTGGTCGGTGATGGCACACGGTTTCGCGCAGCTGGCGTACACCGACCAGGGCGGGCCACGGGGCGACGACGACGTGTACCTGACCAACATGGTCATGTTGCGCGGCACGCGGCCGCTCAATCGCGCCGCCCTGACGCTGAGCGGGATGTTCTCCCTTGAGCCGACCACCGTCGGGGCGCGCGGCTACCCGTTGCTGTTGCAGACCGGTGAAACGGCGGACGGCGTTACGCACCTGATTGATGCGCAGCACCCGCACGACTTCTTGATGGAGTTGTCGGCGAAATACCGCCGCCGACTCGAAAACGGGGATTACGCGAGCGTGTATTTCGGGTTTCCGGGGGAACCCGCGCTAGGGCCACCGGCATTCATGCACCGGTTCTCGGGCGTTGAGTTCCCGGACAGTCCGATAGGTCACCACTGGCTCGACGCTACCCACATCACATTTGGCGTGCTCACCGCGGGTTACGAGCGTGGGCCCGCGAAGATCGAAGTCTCCTCATTCACCGGCCGTGAGCCCGACCAGCATCGCTACAATTTCGAGTCCCCCAAGTTCGACTCGTTCAGCGCGCGCGCGTCGTGGAACCCAACGCCGAACTGGTCGCTCCAGGCGAGCAGCGGACGCCTCCACAGCCCCGAGCAACTCGATCCGGACACAGACGTCACGCGATTCACCGCGTCCGCGATTTACGGTCGCGACACGGTGGCGGGTCACTGGCAGGTCACCGGCGCGTGGGGCCGGAACGACATCGGCGGTGGGCCGACGCTCGACGCGTGGTTGCTTGAGTCGGCGTGGCAGTACCGGCCTCGGCACACGCTGCTCGCGCGCGCTGAGCGCGCGGACAAGAACGAGCTTGAGTCACACGCGCACGGTGCGGCCGAGTTTCACACGGTGCATCGTGCAAGCATTGGCTACGTGTTCGACGCGTGGGTCTCGGGCCACCGCGCGCTCGGCCTCGGTGCGATGGCGACGGTGAACTTTGTCCCGACAGCGCTCGAGCACGAATACGGCGCACGGCCCAAGGGTTTCACAATTTTCCTTCGCTTCCGCTTTTGACCGAATGAACCCGACCGAACGCAGGGCGACGGCGGCACTCGCCGGAGTTTTCGCGCTGCGTATGTTCGGCATGTTCCTGGTCCTGCCGGTTTTCGTGCTCTACGCGGATGGCCTCGCGGACGCGACGCCGGTACTCATGGGGCTCGCGCTCGGCGTGTATGGCCTCACGCAGGGCGCATTGCAGATTCCTTTTGGGTGGGCGTCCGACCGATGGGGCCGCAAGCCGGTACTCGTCGTGGGCCTGCTGGTGTTCGCGGCCGGCAGCGCCCTTGCCGCCCTCGCGCCCGACATCGGATGGACTATCGCCGGGCGCGCCCTGCAGGGCGCCGGCGCGATTGCCGCTGTCCTGACCGCATTGCTCGCCGACCAGACGCGCGACGTCGTCCGGACGCGAGCGATGGCGGTCATTGGCATTTGCATCGGCGCATCGTTCGCGCTGTCGCTGGTGCTCGGGCCGGCGCTCGGCGCAGTCATCGGCGTGCGCGGGATATTCTGGCTGACGGCCGGTCTCGCGCTGCTGGGCATTGCCGTAGTGAAGTGGTTGGTGCCGCCTGAGGCGATCGCGGCGCACTCGCGCGGCCCCGATAGCCGCGATTTGTTCGCTGTCATCACCGACCGCTCGTTACACCCCTTGTACGGTGGCATTTTCGTGCTGCATTTCCTGCTGACTGCAATATTCGTCGCGCTGCCGCCCGCCATCGAAGCATTCGGTATCCCGCATGGGCGGGTCTACCTGCCCGTGCTGCTTGGGTCCGTGGTGCTGATGTTGCCGGCCGTGTTTGTCGCGGATCGCGAGCCGTGGCGCCGCTGGCTGTTGCCTGCGGCGGTTGCGCTCATCGCGGCCGCGCTTGCCGGCCTTGCGGCCGCGCACGCGACCTACCCAGCGCTCATTGCGTTGGCGCTGTTGTTTTTCGCTGGCTTTAACTTCCTTGAAGCCCACCTGCCGGCGGCGGTGTCGCAGGCAGCGGCCCCGGAACGACGCGGTGCGGCGCTCGGCGTGTACTCGAGTTGCCAGTTTTTCGGCGCATTCGCAGGCGGGCTGGCCGGCGGGGCTGCGTACGGCGCGGCGGGCTCGACAGGCGGTTTCCTGGTCGGTGCGGTCGCGGCCGCGGCATGGCTGCTGTGGCGCCTTGCCGGGACGCGTCGGGGTGTACCCAGCCGTGCGGTGTGACCGGCCGACGCGTAGAATACGACCCTCAGACAACGAATAGCGTGGGAGAACACCAATGGCCAGGGGTATCAACAAAGTCATTCTGATCGGCAACCTGGGCCAGGACCCGGAAGTCCGCTACATGCCGAGCGGCGGCGCGGTTGCCAACGTCCGTCTGGCCACCAGCGAGAGCTGGAAGGACAAGAGCACCGGCGAGCAGCAGGAAAAGACCGAGTGGCACAACGTGGTCTTCTTTGGCCGTCTCGGCGAAATCGTCGGCGAGTACCTGAAGAAGGGCAGCAAGGTTTACGTCGAAGGTCGCCTCCAGACCCGCAAGTGGCAGGGTAAGGACGGCAACGACCGGTACACCACCGAAATCGTCGCGAACGACATGCAGATGCTCGATGGCCGCGGCGGCGGGTCGGGCGGCAGCTCGGGCGGGAATTGGGACGAGGAAGGTTCACAGGCCCCGCGCGGCGGCGCAACCAAAGGCGGTCCGCGCAAGCAGACGGTC
>CAYXYM010000189.1:0-3170 GCA_964469285.1 uncultured Gammaproteobacteria bacterium
GACGATGCGCGCGGCCTCGGCGATTTCCTCGGCGGTGGTGTCGCCGCCTAGGCTGAAGCGCACTGACGCGCGGATGAGCTCCTCGGGCACGCCCATCGCCGCGAGCACATGGCTCGGCTCGCGGCGTCCGCTCGCGCACGCGGAACCGCTCGAAACCGCGAAGCCGGCACGGTCGAGTTCCAACAAAAGGGTTTCGCCATCGATGCCCGATACGGTGAATTGGACCGTGTTCGGCAAGCGATCCGCACCCGGCGCGACGACCTGCACGCGTGTACCCGCCGCCAGCCCAGCCTCCAGCCGGTCGCGCAAGCCGCGCGCATGGCGCGTGCGCGCCGCGAGGTCATGACGCGCGATTTCCGCCGCGGCACCGAAACCAACAATCAACGCGACAGGCTCGGTGCCACCGCGGCGGCTGCCTTGCTGGCCGCCGCCGGTATTCTGAGACGCGAGCGACAGCGCCGGGTCGACCACGAGCGCGCCGATGCCTTGCGGGCCGTACAGCTTGTGCGCGGACACCGCGAGCAGCTGTGCGCCGATTGCGCGCAGGTCGACCGGCACCTTGCCGACTGCCTGCGCGGCGTCGCTGTGATAAGGCACGCCAACCGCGCGGCACCGCGCCGCGATTTCTGCAACGGGCTGCAGCACGCCGGTCTCGTTGTTCGCCCACATGATCGACACGAGCGCAGCCCGCTTTAGGAGCGCGCGGTCGAGCGCGTCGAGGTCAACCACGCCGTTGCGCGAGACCGGCAATTCGACGGCGCGTTCGAGCTGGCGCGCGGGTTCGCGGATCGCCGCGTGCTCGATGGCGCTGATTACGATTGCCCCCGGGCGCGAATCGGAGATGCCGCGCAGTGCGAGGTTGTTTGCTTCGGTGCCGCCGGAGGTAAAAATGACGGCGGTGGGCTCGGCGCCGACCAACGCGGCGACCTGCGCGCGTGCGGTCTCTACCGCGGTCTGCGCGTCACGGCCAAAGCGGTGGACGCTCGCCGGGTTCGCGGGGACGCCAAGCCACGGGAGCATCGCGTCGCGCACGCGCGGGTCCAGCGGCGTCGTCGCGTTGAAATCAAGAAAGGTCGGAGTCATCGATGTCGGGCAGCTTCGCGTCGGGCACTTCCGCGCCGAGGCCGCGTAACGCAGTGCACATCTGCTCGATTCGCTCGTCGGTCACATGGATGTGGTCGAGCATCCCATTGATTGCGTGCGCGACCGGATCCGGCATATCGCGCACGACACCGTACGAGTCGAAGCCGATGCGGCGTGCGACCGCCGCGCGCCTTTCATCATCGTCCGCTTCGTGCACGACGACGATGCGCCCCGGCACGCCCACGACCGTCGCGCCGGCAGGTACATCGCGTACGACGACGGAATTTGAACCGACACGTGCGTTATCACCGAGCGTGACGGGGCCCAGTACTTTGGCGCCCGCGCCGATCACAACGCCGTTGCCGAGCGTCGGGTGGCGCTTTCCTTTTTCCCAGCTGGTGCCGCCGAGCGTGACGCCGTGGTACAGCGTGCAGTCGTCGCCGATCTCGGCCGTTTCGCCGATAACGACGCCCATGCCATGGTCGATGAAAAACCGACGGCCAATCCGCGCGCCGGGATGAATCTCGATACCGGTCAGCCAGCGCGCGATCATCGACCAGAAGCGCGCCAACCAGCGCAGGCCCCAGCGCCAGAGTCGATGGTAGAAACGATACATCCACACCGCGTGGAGACCCGGATAGGTCGTCGCGACCTCGAACGACGTGCGCGCGGCGGGGTCACGCTCAAACACGATGCGGACATCTTCTCGGAGGCGACTGAACATGGTCGGCGATTATACGGGGCCGCGGTGCTTCTTTCCGGTCGGTTGCTCGACCGAGGACAGGAGGCCGCGCAGGATGTTCATTTCGTTGTCGTCGAGCTGCGCGCGGTTGAACAGGCGACGCAGGCGGCGCATCAGGTGGCGCGGCGCGTCGGGGTCGAGGAAGCCGGTCGCGAGCATCACGCGTTCGAGGTGGGCGTACAACTGCTCCATCTCGTCGGCGGTGGCCAATCTAGTATCGGAGTTACCAATTGTACGAGCGGCGCCTTCGCGCCGCGATTGGTGGGCTACTCGCACTTCATACGCAAAGACTTGTACCGCAGCCGCCAAATTAAGCGACGAGTACTCCGGATTCGCGTCGATGGTCACGAGCGCGTGGCAACGCTCCAGTTCTTCGTTGTCGAGGCCCGTACGCTCGCGTCCGAAGACCATCGCAACTGGCCGCCCCTCAAACTCGACGGCGATGCGTTCGGCCGCCTCGCGCGGCGTGAGCGTCGGCCATTCGATGGTCCTGCGCCGCGCGCTCGCACCGACCACGAATTCGCATCCGGCGAGCGCGTCGTCGAGGGTCGCGTGCACCGACGCGCTTTCGAGCAGGTCCGACGCGCCGGCGGCGCGCGCCGTCGCTTCGGGGTCGGGAAATGTACGCGGCGCGACGAGCGCGAGCCCGGACAGGCCCATCGTCTTCAACGCGCGTGCGGCCGCACCGATGTTGCCGGGGTGCGAGGTACCGACGAGTACGGTACGAATGTGGTCCAGGGGCTGCATACGCTTATGTTAAACTACCGCCCTCCATGCACGCCCTGCTCAATATTGCGGTACGCGCGGCGCGCGCAGCCGGCGTCGTCATCATGCGCCACCATGGGCGCATCGACGAGCTGTCCATTGAGTCGAAACAGCGCCACGATTTCGTTTCGGAAGTGGACCGACTTGCCGAGCAGGCGGTCATCGACACAGTGCTGAAGACCCACCCGCAGCACGGCTTCCTCGGCGAGGAGACCGGGCGTCACGGCGGTGACGACTACGTGTGGGTGATTGACCCGCTCGACGGCACCACGAACTTCCTGCACGGCTTCCCCTCCTTTGCGGTCTCCATCGGCGTCCAGCACAAGGGTCGCACCGAACACGGTGTCGTCTACGACCCGTTGAGCCAGGAGCTGTTCACCGCATCGCGCGGCGCTGGCGCGACGCTCGACGGCAAGCGCATCCGCGTCACCGCACCGAGAAGCCTGGAGGACACGCTGATCGGTACCGGCTTCCCCTACCTCGAGCACCAGGATGTCGACGCGTTCATGGACATGCTTCGCGCGGTGATCACCAAGACCGCCGGTGTGCGCCGCGCGGGGGCGGCGGCGTTGGACCTCGC
>CAYXYM010000190.1:0-4712 GCA_964469285.1 uncultured Gammaproteobacteria bacterium
GACAGCTGCCGCGTGCCGTAATGGATGTGGTACTGGTCGCGGTCGCCGCAGTCGATGAACAGCCCACGCAATGAGGCAAGATTTTTTTTATACCGGCCGACGAGCCGCACGGGATCGTGCTTCAGCCAGTTACGCCAACGCGCCTCGTCGACTTCGCAGGTTACGGGATCGAATGGCAAGTGAAAACCGAGCGGGGCTTCGGGGTCGGGGTCGTACGTCGCGGCCATGCAGATCGTCATCAGCGTGTGGATATCGCGGCCCGTGGGCTTCTGTTTACGCCAGAACGCTTTCAGGAATCGCTCGATACGATGGTCGTACTGCGCGAGCGTGTTCGCAACACCGGGGAAGTCGGTGCGGTAGACGAGGTCGAACGCGCAGTCTCCGGAGTGGTTCGCGACCGCGCCCCAGGTCTTCGCGTAGCGCATGCCGTGAATCATCGCACCGTAACCACCCGACGACTTGCCGAAAACGCCGCGATGCTCCCGTGACGCGAGCGTGCGCAGCTCGCGATCCACGAACGGCACGAGCTCGCGCGTCAGGTAATCGGCATATTTTCCGATCGCCGAGGAATTGACGTACTGGTTGCCGCCGAGGCTCGTGAAGCAGTCCGGAAAGACGACAATCGCCGGACCCATTTTGCCGTCGCGAATCAGACGGTCGAGCCGCTCCGGCAAGTTCTCGCTGAATGCGCTCCAGTTAGTGAGCTTCGGGCCCGCGCCGGTATAGCCGGCCAGCGCCCACAGCTGCACGAAGCGCGCGTCGGGGCGGCGGTCATAGTCCGCGGGCAAATAAACCTGGAGCGCGCGGGCGGCCGGGTCGCCGAGCGGATTGTCGCGCAGGATGCGCGACTCGTGCTCGAGTACGACCACGCGCCCGCCGCGCGGACGCCGGGTCGGGCGCACGCGCGGCAGCGCCATCAGTCGTCGAGCCCTTCGCGTTGCGCGTCGCGCGTCATGCGGAATTCGTTGCCCTCGACCCAGTTAGGCCACTGGTCGGTTTCCGCGACGCGGCGGCCGATTTCGAAGAATAGCTTCAAATCTTCGGCAGCGCCGGTCCAGTCCATGTCCGGCGAGTACTTGTCCGCCGGCGCGTGGTAGCGCTCTGCGGTGTACCGCGCCGCAGCGGCGTTGCCCGCATCGCGACCGCCGGCGACCAGATCGCGCCCCATGTTCGGGTATAGCGCCGGGACGCCCTTCTTCGCGAAGTTGAAATGGTCGGAGCGGTAGTAAATGCCCGCTGCCGGCCGTTGGTCGCCCTGTACAGTTCGATTGAAGTCGGCCGCGACCTCGTCGACGTAGCGGTCCAGCTCGGAGGCGCCGTAGCCGACGACCGTGATGTCCCGCGTGGGACCGATGTAGTTCAGCGAGTCCATGTTGATGACCGCCGCGGTCTGGGCGAGCGGCAGAATCGGGTTCTCGCCGTAATGCGCGGACCCAAGCAGGCCCTGCTCCTCTGCGGTCACCGCAAGGAACACGATCGAGCGCGCGGGTCGGTCTTCTTCCGACAGCGACGCAAACGCGTTTGCGAGCAGTATCAGACCGGAGGTGCCCGATGCATTGTCGACCGCGCCGTTGTAAATCTCTCCGTCGTTGGTCCCGAGGTGGTCCCAGTGTGCGGTGTAAATCACGTACTCGTCTTTGCGCTCGTCGCCGGGCAGCATCGCGATCACGTTTTCGGACACCGATTCGCGAATTGTGTTCTGCACCGACACGGATAGGCGCGCGTCGAGGGGCACGGCCTTGAAGTCGCGGGACTTCGCCGACTCTGCGAGTGCGCCGAAATCCTGGCCCGCCGCAGTGAACAGCTCGTTCGCCGCATCCTCGGTAATCCAGCTCTCGATCGCGACGCGCGACATGTTGAGGTCATCGGCCACAAGGCCGAACTGCTCACCGGTCCAGCTACCGCGCACGACTTCCCAGCCGTAGCTCGCCGGCGCAGTCTGGTGGATCACAATCGCAGCTGCGGCGCCCTGGCGCGCGGCTTCCTCGAATTTATAGGTCCAGCGGCCGTAGTAGGTCATCGCCTCGCCGGTGAAGAGCGCCTCGTCGCGCGTCGCGTAGCCCGGGTCGTTCACGAGCATCACGACGGTCTTGCCCTCGACATCGAGATCGCGGTAATCATTCCAGCCGTACTCGGGGGCGATGATGCCGTAGCCGACGAACACAAGTTCGCTCTGCTCGACCGATTCGCTCTCGATGACGCGACGTGTCCACGCGACCATTTCCGAGCCGACTTCGAGTGAGACTTCACCGTTCGGCGTGGCGAACGTCATCGGCGTCGGTTCGCTGGTGATTGCGACGAGCGGCACTTCCTGCGTATAGCTGCCCGCGTTCGCGGGTTCGAGCCCGAGCGCCTGGAACTGTTCGATGAGGTACGCGACGGTCTTCTCGCCGCCCGGCGACGACGGCGAGCGGCCGCCGAACTCGTCCGACGCGAGCACGCTGATGTGTTCGTGCAGCGCCGCGTCGGTGAGCAGCGCGAGCGGGTCGGCGTCGTTGTTCGTCTGCGGCTCGGTCTCCGCAGCATCACGGTCGCCGCACGCGGCCAGCAGCAGGGCTGCAAGCGCCAATGTGGTGATTGTTGTCTTCATCATTCAATCCTCCCGACCGGGTAGATGTTCAGTCGTTCGTCAATGTAAGGGGTTCGTTCACAAAACCAGTACAGCCGCGCGCGCGGGCTCGCGGCGAATTCGGGATCATCGGCGACGCGCTGTTCAAACTCGGCCTTCAGCGCCGGGTCCGATGCCATCATTTCGCGCGCCATGCGTTCGAGCACGCGGGGCTCCGCATATTCCTTCGATTCGAAGATGTGGTCGAAGAACCCCCAGCGTAGCAGCGAATCGGGTGCATGCGGTTCGAGCAGGTGCATGATGACGTTCGCGGTCGGTTGCGCGAGCGAGACGAGCGCAGAGCCCGCCGGGTAGCTGATCGTGCGCGTGATGGGCTCGGCGTCGAACGAAGTGATTATGTGTCGGTTCTCGAACGGCCGTGCCGCCCACTCGACCGACTTGAACCGCCACGTGCGGACCTCCATGGAAGTCGGTGCGTCGAGTCGGCGATACGCGATGCCGTGGAGGTCGAGCCGCTCGATCACGTCGGTCAATGCGGCCGGCACGACGTATTCGCGCGGCGTCGTCGCCTCGGTGTCGACCACAAGGCTGTCGTAAATCGGCACGGTCAGTGTGACCGGCGAATCCGGGTCGTACTGCACCCAGGTCCCGCCGGAGACATCGCTGTCCGTCCGCGTGTACTCGACACCGAGAAATTCGTACGGGCGCGATTCGTCGGTCAGCTTTAGCTGCAAGGTGTACGCCCCCGCGTCCTCATGCCGCGCGGCGGTCGCTTCGTCTGCGGCGGCGACCGCCGCGCGGAGGCGCCCCGGATTCGCGTTCAAATGGCGCAGCGTTTCGACCAGGATGTCGTACGCGCCGATGACGCGCGTACGATAGTCCTTGAGCATGTGCATTTCGACGAGCAGGCCGGGGCGGTTCCGGATGGCCGTGTAGCCGGTTGAGTAGCGCGGCTCGGAGTGAAACACCTCGAAGCCCTTCGCGACGTCGGTCCCGTCTTTCAACACGATGTAGGGCGCGACCTTGTGGCCGTCGGCTTCTAGTGCGGGAAAGATTGCGTCGATGAATGCAGTCCGCTGCCACTCGACAAGCGCCGGATCCGCGTTGTCGAACAGCTCGAGGCCGTACGTGATGTCGTACTGGTAGTCGGCGCCGTTCGTGTTGTGGATGTCGATGAACAGGTCGGGCAGCCATGCGTTGAAGAGATTCAGCCACGCGCGCATCTCGGGCGCGTCGGCCTTGAGGAAGTCCCGGTTCAGGTTGTAGTTCTGCGCGGTCGCGCGCCAACCGGATTCTTCGGGTCCGTTTTGGTTGATGCGCGTGTGCGGATGGAAGCGTTCGTGACCGTCGACATTGAAAATCGGGATGAACAGAACGATGACGTCGTCGAGCAGTTCGCGGTGCTTTCCTTCGATGGCGATATCGCGCAGCAGCGCGAGGCCGGCGTCCTTGCCTTCGATTTCGCCGGGGTGAATGCCCGCTTCAATGAGCACAATTTCCTTGCCCGTCGCGCGCGCGGCCGCGGGTGTGAACGCACCATCCGATGAGGCCACCAGCACCGCGATATCCCGGCCCTCCGGCGAGACGCCGAACACCTGGTAGTCGATGAAATCGGATTCGGACGCGAGGCGTTGCGCCCACGCGAGCGTGTCGGTATGCCGCGCCGTGCGCGCATAGCCACTGGTCTCGGCGAGCGTCAGCCAGCCGGAATCGTTACCCATACTGTCTCCTGAAGCGAACCACAGGCAGGCGAGGAGCGCGAACATTTGCCGCATCCGCCGCATGTTACCACCGGTCAGTCGTGCGGCGCGTACTCCTGCGCGCCCACCACGAGCGCGCCTGGACCGGCGTGTACGCCGAGTGCCGGCCCGACCTCCACGAGCCATGAAGCCTGCACATCCGGCAACGCGGCGACGAGCATCTCGCGCAGGCGCGCGCCCTCGTCGGGCGCATTGCCGTGGCTTACGATCAGGCGCCACGATTTCGACGGGTCGAGTCGGCGCAACACGAAGCGCGCGAATTTTCCGAGCATGTCCTGCTTGCCAAGCAGCACGCCGCCGATGCCGACACGACCGTCCGGCAGTGAAGTGAGAATCGGGCGCAATCTCAGAAAATCGGCGACCGTTTGCTTGGTCCGGCTCAC
>CAYXYM010000191.1:0-4369 GCA_964469285.1 uncultured Gammaproteobacteria bacterium
GCGGCGGCCGCGGTGGTCGACGCCGCGCACGCGCACGACCGCGCGGTCGCCATGCATCAATGCCTTCATCTGGCGCGGCCCGAGGAAGACATCGTCGCCGCCCTCGTCCGGCACCAGGAAGCCGAAGCCATCGCGGTGGCCGATCACGCGGCCGGCGACGAGGTCCATTTCGGACACAGGTCCGTAGGCACCGCGGCGGTCGCGGACGAGCTGACCGTCACGCACCATCGCGTCGAGGCGGGTCAGTAGCGCGTCGCGGCCGGGGCCCGCGTCGATGCCGATGCGGTCGGCGAGCGCGTCAAAGCGCAGCGGCTTGCCCGCGTCGGTGAATTGTTCGAGCAGGAACTCACGGCTCGGAATCGGGTTGTCGTAACGACGGCTCTCTCGCGCCGCGTGCGGGTCGCGGTTCTGCCAGCTTTTCTTGTCTTTTTTCAATGGATTCTCAAATAACGAAGGAACTGTGGGCGCGGCGCCTTTGCGCCGCGAATTAGTAATGATACGCGCCCTGACCGTCTGATTGACAATTCAGGGGTCCCACCGGTACATTGCGCGGCTCGCACCTGCCGAGGTGGCGGAATTGGTAGACGCGCTGGCTTCAGGTGCCAGTGGGGGAAACTCCGTGGAGGTTCGAGTCCTCTTCTCGGCACCATCTTGAAGTCGCGGATGCCTGCCGGCACCGCTTTACGCCCTACCGCGCGGAAACCCTCAGCAACCAGTCAGCCCTGTGGCCGCTTGCTCCTTCGCGCTTCGCGCGGGCCGTCTGCTGAAACTCTCTTATTCGACTGATTGATTTGCTCGTGAGTTGGGCCGCCTGCCGGCGGCCCGAACCGCTGCGAGTTCAGAACTTCAACCAGAAAGGATGTGGGGGCGGTGCTTTGTGGGAGCGGCGCCTTTGCGCCGCGATCCTTAATCGAAGGGGTGGCGCAGGACGATGGTGTGTTCGCGCTCGGCGCCGGTCGAGATCATGTCGATCGGCACGCCGGTGAGTTCGCCGAGTCGCTCAAGATAGCGACGCGCGTTTTCGGGCAGGTCGTTGTACTTTGTGATGCCGAGCGTCGAATCCGGCCAGCCCGGCATCTCTTCGTAGTGCGGCTCGACTTCGGCGAGGCTCTCCGCGCCCATCGGCGCCATGTCGAGGTCGTTCCCCGCCTTGTCGCGATAGCCGACGCAGATGCTGATCGTGTCGAGCCCGTCGAGCACATCGAGCTTCGTCACGCACAGACCCGACACCGTGTTGTTCACCACCGAACGCCGTAGCGACGGCACATCGAACCAGCCGCAGCGACGCGGACGTCCGGTGACCGAGCCGAACTCATGACCACGGCGCGCGAGGTGCTCGCCCATCTGGTCGAACAGCTCTGTCGGGAACGGACCGCCGCCGACGCGCGTCGTGTACGCCTTGACGATGCCGAGCACGTAATCGAAATAACGCGGCCCCATGCCGGTGCCGGTCGCAGCGCCGCCCGCCGTGGTGTTCGATGAGGTCACGTACGGGTACGTGCCATGGTCGACGTCGAGCAGCGCGCCCTGCGCGCCCTCGAACAGGATGTTGTCACCCACGTCATGCAGGTGCTTCAGCAACGCCGTGGTGTCGGCGACCATCGGCTCGATCTGCGTCGCCAGCTCCAGGTACTGGTCAAGCGTCTGCTGGAAATCGACGGGCTCGACCTTGTAGTAATGCTTCAGCAGGAAGTTGTGATAGTTCAGCGCTTCACCGAGCTTCGCCGCGAAGCGCTCGCGGTGGAACAGGTCGCCGACGCGCAGCGCGCGGCGCGCAACCTTGTCCTCGTACGCGGGGCCAATGCCGCGGCCGGTCGTGCCGATTGCCGCCTTGCCTTTCGCGATTTCGCGCGCTTTGTCGAGCGCGACATGCGACGGGAGGATCAACGGGCATGCGGGGCTCACACGCAATCGTTCGCGTGCCGGCACGCCGCGCGCCTCGAGCATCTCGATCTCTTCGATGAACGCCGGTGGCGACAACACCACACCATTGCCGATGAGGCACAGCACGCCATCGCGCAGGATGCCGGACGGAATCAATCGAAGGATGGTTTTCTGCCCGTCGATGACGAGCGTGTGGCCGGCATTGTGCCCGCCCTGGAATCGCACGACGGCGGCCACGCGGTCGGTCAACAAGTCGACGACCTTGCCCTTGCCCTCGTCGCCCCACTGCGTACCGATGATGATGACTTTCTTGCCCATTACCGCACCAATGCAAGCAGACCGAGGCCAACGAGGATTGAGACGAGACCGATCGTGCGCAGCGCGCGGTCATCCAACTGGACGATCTGCACGAGCGTGCGACGCAACGCCTCGGGACCGAGGAATGGTAGCAGGCCCTCGAGCACGAGCAGCAGCGCGAGCGCCGCGCCCAGGTCGTTCCAGTTAATCATCATCGAGTCGTCAGCGCCGTGCTGGGTTTTTCAGGTACTTGAAGAACTCACTGTCGGGCTCGATCAGCAGCAGGTCGCGGCCCGTGCCGATGGACGTGCGGTACGCCTCGAGGCTCCGGTAGAACGAGTAGAACTCGGGATTCCGATTGTACGCGCGCGCATAGATGTCGGCGGCCTGCGCATCGCCGGTGCCGCGCAACTCCTCCGCTTCGCGATACGCCTCGGCGACAAGCACCGTGCGTTGCCGTTCGGCGTCGGCACGGATGCGCTCAGCCTGTTCGGAGCCCTCGGCGCGAAGCTGACGGGCGACGCGCGCGCGCTCGGTTTCCATACGTTGGTATACCGATTCGGAGACGTCCTGCGGCAGGTCGATGCGCTTGATACGCACGTCGACCAGCGTAATGCCGAGCTCTTGCGCACGCGGCGTAACCTGGCTGTTCAGTACCGCGGTAATCTCCGAGCGCTCGCCGGACACCGCTTCTTGGATGGTGCGCTTGCCGAACTCGCTGCGCAGGCCGTCCTGGATGGTGCGCAACAATAGCGCATTCGCGTTGGCGCTGATGCCGCTCGTCGATGTGTAATAGCGGACTGGGTCCGCAATGCGCCACTTCACGAAGAAGTCGACGATTACGTTCTTTTTCTCGACCGTCAGGAAGCGCTCAGGCTGCGCGTCGAGCGTCAGAATACGCTTGTCGAAAGTGCGGACGTTGTTGATGAATGGCGTCTTGAAGTGCAGACCCGGTTCATAGTCGCTGCGGATGATTTCACCAAGGCGGAACTTGATGGCCCACTCGCGCTCGTCGACGGTGAACAACGCGTTCAGTACGAGTACGACGATGACGACGAGTCCGATGACCAATCCTGTAGAGAAGCGCTGCATTACGGGTTCCTCGAGCGTGCGTCGTCGCGCGTGCGCGCGTCGGGATTCACGGGCTGTGGCGTGTTGCGCCCGCTGCCGTCCGACGGCACGGGCATCGGTTGCAGAGAGCCCCGCATGAGCTGGTCGAGCGGCAAGTACATCAGATTGCCGCTGTTGTCGGTGTCGATCAGCACCTTGTTGCTGGCGGCCAGCACCGTCTCAATGGTCTCGATGTAGAGCCGCTCGCGCGTGATGGACGGCGCGCGTTCGTACTCGGTCAGGATCTGCAGGAACCGGTTCGCCTCACCCTGCGCCCGCGCGACGGTGCCCTCGCGGTAGGCGTTCGCCTCTTCGATTTGGCGCGCCGCGGCGCCGCGCGCGCGCGGCAATACGTCGTTCGCATAGGCCTGCGCCTCGTTGATGATGCGCACCTGGTCCTCGCGCGCCTTGATGGCGTCCTCGAACGCGTTCTGGACGGGTTCGGGCGGCTGCGCGTCGACGAGGTTCACGGCGAGCACGTCAATGCCGGTTTCGTAGTGGTCCAGCGTCGACTGCAGCAGCTGCATCGTCGCGGCTGCGACTTCCGCGCGGCCGGCGCCGAGGATGAAGTCCATCGTCGTCTTGCCCGCGATTTCGCGCACCGCGCTCTCTGCAGCCGCCGCGAGCGTCTCTTCGGGCCCAGCCACGTTGAACACATAGGCCGGTGCGTCGATGCGCCGGTACTGGACACCGAGCTCGATGTCGACGATGTTCTCATCTTGCGTGAGCATCAGCGCCTTGTGCGTGTACTGCGAGACTTCCTCGACGTTCACGCGAATGACGCGCTCAATCGGTCGCGGGAAGCGGACTGCGGGGCCCGGCTCAAGCGTCTGCACGTGCTTACCGAAGCGCAGCACCACACCGCGCTGGCTCGGCTCGATGATAGGTACCATCTCTAACGCGAGGAGCGCGACGACCACAAGCAGCAGGATGCCGACAACGCCCGCACCCTCCCCGCTGCCGCCGCCGCGGCGACCACCGCCGCCGCCGAACAGGCCGCCAAGCTTCCGCTGCATGTTGCGCACCATCTCGTCGAAATCCGGGGCTTCCTGGCCATCTCGGCCACCCCATGGATCAC
>CAYXYM010000192.1:0-4073 GCA_964469285.1 uncultured Gammaproteobacteria bacterium
AGCCCTGTGATGGTGCTGCCAGAAAGCGCAAACGACTCAGCGGTGTACATGTCCCACAAGAGAAGCGCGTTCACCGACTGCGCGGCTGATAGCAGATCAGCCGGGGCGCCACCGCCAGGCGCAACAACGCGCCGGCCGATCCGGCCGCGGTTCTGTCCCGCGTATGGCCGGCGACTATGCATTAGTTCTTCGCGCCGATCGTGTCTGCAAGCTCGATTCGCACGGTCGCTGAGTCGGAGGCGACTTCGCGAACGAAGTAGATATCCCCGCCCGCTACGACGCGCGGCACGACCCGATGAGTCTCGAATGACGTCCCGTCCGGTATGATGCCGCCCGCGCCAGCGCTTGCGCCGGCCGCGGTAGCCGCTACGCCCGAGTCAATCGCGGCCGACGGATTCGGCGAAAACCCGTAGTGTACGTCAGCGCCGTCGGCGCGCATGACCACGTATCGCCCTTGCCATTCGCGTGGTAGCGCGTGCGCTTGGCTGGTAGTCGTCGCGGTGAAAAACCGAACGCCGAAATCGTTACTGCCGCGGTCTAGCGGCCCAAATATCTCATGACTCATCGTGGCGTACCTATCGGGTTAGAGGGCAGCGCATAACGCTCCGCTAATGCTGGGTTAATATTAGCACCTTGTGAGGGTTGAGGCGAGGCGCCGGGCTCGGCCGGCGGCGGGGCCGCCGATGCCTGCGCGGCGGCTAAGTTCGCGGGATTTAAGCTCCAATCGGTCGGAATCTCGAATGCGGTCCCGATAAGCACACGACGCGAATAGGGCAGCGGCTTGTCCCGCGCGGCGAGCTCTTGAATGACGCGCTGCCTCATATCCGCGTAAATCAACGGCCGCCGCTCGCGCAGGGCTGCCATGGCGTCCGGGCTGTAGCGCCCGCGGGCGATATCGGCCATAACCCCGGCAGGGTCGTTCAGCGCCGCGACGATTTTCTCGAGGCGCTTGACCTCGAGTGGTGATATCTTTGCGTTTTTCGGGTCGTCCAGCTGCAGGACGTCGCTCGACGAAAACGCCTGCGGCATTATCGATTTGATATAGGCGGCGTCGTCCGTCAGGCGCTGCGTTAACGCCAGAGCTACTTCGGGCTGGTCCGCGTAGTCTTGGGCCAGCTCGGCCTGTAGCTCGCCGGATTCGGCGCGGGCGAGTTCCGCGGCCAAGTTACCGACCAACTTTCCGCGGGCGCCGCCCGTAACGTTGGGGTCTACGGCCGCGCCAGCGCCCTTGTCAGCGCCTGCGACGATACTGCGGGCTGCGTCGTCTAGGCGAGTCTCGACGCGCGTTAGGCGGTCAGCCATGCGCATTAGCCCGCGGGCCCCGCGGTGCATGACGTAGTCTTTGATCTGGTTCCGCCCGAATAGGAGCGGCATTAACCCGAGGCCGACGCTACCGGTTGCGACGCCCGTCAGGACGCCTAACGCGGTGTTGTGTCCGGCTAGGCTGAATGCGTGCTCTTGGGCTGGCTCCGGCCGCTTCGCAGCCAGGTCATTTAGTAAATGCCAATCTTCTGAGTCTTTCGCCGCCTGCCGCCAGGCGTCCTTAGCGTTTCGCTGCGCTTTCAGCAATGGCTGCAGCTCCGGGCGCTGTAGGGCGTCCGGTGCGACGCGGTCGAAACTTTCGTCTAGCGCCTCGTCTAACGACTGCCTAACGGATCGCATCGCCTCGCCGGCTAGCTCGTCTTTAGGCTTCGCGCGCGCCAGGCTTTTGCGAACCTCCCACAGTTCCCGGACGCTGAATTCCCGGCCTTTCTTGACCGCGTCGCGAAGCGGCTTAAGCTGGCGCTCGACCTGCTTCGCCGCGACCTGAAACTCCGGCGTCGGCGTCTCGCGCAGCTTCGCGGCTTGGTCGTCCGCCGCTCGAAAAACTTTGGCTAAGTCTGGCCGAACGCCCGCGTCGTCTACTACCTGAGACATACGCGCGGCGATGTCGTCCGCTTGCTTCGCTGCCGCGGCCATGGCCGGCCGAGCGCGAGCCAGGTCGTCAACGTCTACGCCAAGGCGTAGCAGCTTTTCGCCGAGCGTTTTGGCGTGCTCGGAGCTAACAGGAATCGGTGCCTCGCCGGCCACATCTTTTAGCGCCCGCTTGCCAAGGTGCGATCGAACCGCGTCTTTTAGCGGTACGCCGCCTGTCATACGGCTAACGGCGGCCTTTCCGGCTGCGCCTATCGCCATGCCGCCGGCCTTGACGACGCCGCCTCCTATGCCGCCCCAGAGCGCCCCGCTGCCGGTTGCGGCCAGGAGCTTCTCCGCGGTCATGTCCGTATCCCCGAGTGCGAGCTCGGAATTCGCGCGCGAGAATGCGTAAGACGCCCCCTCTAGGGCGTTAGCAGCGGCCGCCCCGCCGATACGGCCTAATCGCGACGCGCCAGCGGCCGTCTCAAGAGCCTGGCCGGCTCGGACGACCGCGCGCCCGGGCGCGAGCGCCGCGCGCGCTACGGCGCTACTACCGCCCGTCATGAGGGCCGGCGCGACGGCGCCCGTGATACGCCCGGCCGTGTGCCAGTGTGGGTTGATTTCCCGCCGGGCGCTGGCCTCTTGGCGATACTCGTCGCCGAGCGCCTCAGCTAGCAGGTGGTCGGAGGCGCCGAAGGTTAGGTCGGACGCTGCGCCTTCGGCGAATGTCAACGCCTCGTTAGCGGCAGTGTCGTATTTCTCGCGCTTCTCGCGCTCGGCGACGGCCGCCGGGTCCTCGACTTGATAGCCGCGGCTGTAGGCGTCTTGTATTTGCTCGACCGGCACGGCCTCGGGATAGCCATGCTGGTTAAGCATTTGCACGTGGCCGTCGCGAACGACTGCTTTTGCCACAGGTTATTTGCTCCGCTCGAGCGCTTCACGATCGCGCCGGGCGGCTTCTGCCGCCTGCCGCGCCGCGCGTATAGCGTGATCGACTGAGCCGTCGCCAATAGCGCGCTGTTCGAGCTTTTGCTGATCAAGTTCAGACGAGTCACCCGGTTTTCGCATGCCGCTGGCGATACCCTGCACGTGGCCATACGCCTCGCCCTGGTCACTTGTCTGTCCAGCGGGGCCAATAACGGCCGTCGCGGCTTTGCGGAGCGGGTAGCTGATCGGTCCGTATCCGGGGACAGTCGTTTCCCCACGGCGCTTCAGGTCTTCGAAATATGCCAGAGCGCGTGATGCTTGCTCTTCTTTGGCTGCGGCCTCAGATATAGCTTTAGTAGTAGAGGCGCTGCGCGGCTTGCCGTCCGGGCCTAAGTTTTGGTCGCCACCGCCCGCGCCGCCAACGTAACGACCCGGCGTATCTGGCCGCTGGCGCCACTGCTCCGTAACCTTATCGGCCGCGGCGTCGCGTAGCTCTAAGATATGCTGCTGTTTCTTCGTCTCGATGTCCGCGGATATAGCTTTGAGCGCGCCTAGCTGTTGCTGGTCTGCTACGCCTTGCGCTCGGATCTCTAGCCAGCGCTGCGCGACGCCCATATCTTGCGCGGCTAGGGCCTTCTTCGCCGCTTCGGGCGTACCATAGAGCTCTAACATCTCGCCATAGCGAGTATTGGCGGCGGTCGCGCGGTCGCGAGCCTGCTCGTATTCGATCTGTTGCGCCTCGATATCTGCGTTAATGGCATCCTTCAGCCAATCCTGGCTATCGAGCGGGCGGAACGGCTGCCCCGCGCGGATCTCCGCTTCGCGCTGTGCGGCGCCTTGCAAGGCCATGCCTAGACCTGCAATCATGGCGACCCACGGCGCTTTCTTGATCAGCCGGGTCGGGTCAACGGCCTTGGATTCGGCTGCTTGCTGCGCCTCGTCGCGCCGCATGTCGAGCGCTTGGATTTGATGATCAATTGCCAGGCGCCGCGTACGCTCTTGATCGATCTGGTCGCGTTGCTGTAACACGGCCCGCTCGGCGGCGTTGCGCTGCAGGTCCTGTTTGAGCTGCATATCGCGCGCTTGTTGCTGCGCTGCTTGCTGCTGCGCGCCGTAGGACGCCTCTACGGCGTCGATGCTTTCGCCCGGGATATTAGCGCCTTTTTGGACAGTCCACGCGGCCTTTTCGGGCCCGCCCTCCGTGCCAGGTATCCAGCGGGGTTTATTCGCGTTCGGGTCGGGGTCAGGAA
>CAYXYM010000193.1:0-6704 GCA_964469285.1 uncultured Gammaproteobacteria bacterium
ATTCCGGGCGGCATAATCGCGAAGTTGCACTCCTTCGTCGCCTCGAACTCCTTGGATTGGCGATCGTTCATGATCGCGCGCACGAGGACGGAGCTCTGCTCAGGGGTCAGCGGCTTGTCGGTGACGGGCGTCATCTCACCGCTAATCTTCATCGCGGGTGGGAATGCGGCGGTGATAAACAGGTCGGAGCCGCCACGGCCAACCATGGTCCGCAGCAATTCCTGCATCAACTTGATGCCCTGATCACGTTCCATGCCGCCCCCTCGCTTACTGGAAGTTGTCTTTATTCGCGGCCTTCAGCCGCGCTTCCTGTTTCGTAACAACGCCCTTTTTGACCAAATCCTGCAAATTCTGGTCAAGGGTCTGCATACCGCTCGCCTGACCGGTCTGAATCGCGGAGTACATCTGCGCGATTTTCGCCTCGCGAATCAAGTTCCGGATCGCCGGCGTCCCGATCATGATCTCGTGCGCCGCGACGCGCCCACCGCCGACCTTTTTCAGCAGGGTCTGCGAAATCACCGCTTTCAGCGATTCCGACAGCATCGCGCGCACCATGTCCTTCTCAGCCGCCGGGAACACGTCCACGATGCGGTCGATGGTCTTGGCCGCCGAACTGGTATGGAGCGTACCAAAGACGAGGTGGCCGGTCTCAGCGGCCGACAATGCCAGTCGAATCGTCTCCAGGTCGCGCATTTCGCCGACGAGCACCACGTCCGGGTCTTCGCGCAGCGCGGAACGCAACGCTTCGTTGAAGCCGAGCGTATCGCGGTGGACCTCGCGCTGGTTAATCAGGCAGCGCTTCGACTCGTGCACGAATTCGATAGGATCCTCGATTGTGAGGATATGCCCGTACTCAGTCTCGTTCTTGTAGTTCACCATCGCGGCGAGCGTCGTTGACTTGCCGGAGCCCGTCGGCCCGGTCACGAGCACCACGCCGCGCGGATTGTCCGATATTTCCTGGAAAATTTTCGGCGCGTTCAACTGCTCGAGCGACAGGATCGTCGACGGAATCGTGCGGAATACCGCGCCGGCGCCGCGGTTCTGGTTGAACGCGTTCACGCGAAAGCGCGCAAGCCCCGGAATCTCGAACGAAAAGTCGGTCTCCAGGAACTCCTCGTAGTCCTTGCGCTGCTTGTCGTTCATGATGTCGTACACGAGGCTATGGACCTGCTTGTGGTCCAGGGCCGGGACATTGACCTTCCTGACGTCCCCGTCGACGCGAATCATCGGCGGGACGCCGGCCGACAAATGCAGGTCGGACGCGCCGTTCTTCACCGAGAACTGCAGCAGCTGCGCAATATCCATACGAATCCCCCGTTTTCGCTAAAGTATAGCGAAGCATGGTGTTAAGCAATATGAATGACCTGGCGACCAATATCGCGGCGGTACGGCGACGCATAGCGGCTGTAGCCAAGGCGTGCGGCAGGGCGCCAGACGGCGTGGAATTGCTCGGCGTCACGAAAACGCAGCCGACCGCTATCGTGACCGCCGCCTACCAGGCAGGGCTCGAGAAGTTCGGCACAAACTACCTGCAGGAGGGCCTCGCGCACATCGGTGCGGCACCGGCCGCCGAGTGGCATTACATCGGGCGGATCCAATCCAACAAGACGCGCGCAATCGCAGAGCGTTTTTCCTGGGTGCAGACCGTCGATCGAGTGGATATTGCGCGCCGGCTCGCCGCACAACGACCCTCCAACCTCGGCGCATTGAACGTCTGCATCCAGGTGAACATCGATGGTGAGGCGAGCAAGGGCGGCGTCGCGCCCGACGACGCCCTCAAGCTCGCTGACGATGTCGCTGCGCTCGTCGGATTGCGCTTGCGCGGCGTGATGGCAATTCCGCGTCCCAGCGAAGACCCGGACGTGCAACGGCGCGCCTTCGCAGACGTCAGGGGCGTGTTCGACGCGCTCAGTGCCCAGCACCCGGGCATCGACACGCTGTCCATGGGGATGTCAGACGACCTCGAATCGGCAATCCACGAGGGCGCAACGCTCGTACGCATCGGCTCCGCGCTCTTTGGAGCACGCAATTGACGCGCTATGCTGTCGCGATGGAACCCACCTCGCTCGATAGCCTGACGCTCGCCTTTGTCGGTGGCGGCAATATGGCGCGATCGCTGGTCGGCGGCGCACTCGAAGCAGGCGTCCCCGCCGCGAACATCCGCATCGGCGAACCGTCGGCCGAGCAACGCGCGCGGCTCGCTACGGAATTCGGCGTCGACTGCACCGACAACAATGGCGATGCCGTCGACGATGCAGACCTCGTGGTCATCGCTGTGAAACCTCAGGTCGCGGCCGAAGCGGTGCGTGCGATTTCTTCGCGGATCGACGGCCGGGCGCTCGTGATATCCATCATGGCCGGCATCCGGAGCGAAGACCTGCGGCGCTGGATCGGGGCCGGCCCAGCGATTGTTCGATGCATGCCCAATACCCCTGCGTTGATAGGATTCGGCATGACCGCGCTGTACGGCGCACCGGGCCTGTCGAACGCCGCGCGCGAGCGCGCGACCGCCTTGCTCGAGGCGGTCGGCGAGACGGTCTGGATTGAAAATGAGGACCAACTGGACGCGGTGACCGCCGTGTCCGGCAGCGGACCCGCGTACTTCTTCCTGGTCACCGAGGCACTGCAGGCGGCGGGCATCGCGGCCGGGCTGTCGCCGGAGGTCGCGGCGACGCTCGCGCGTCAGACCGCGCGCGGCGCTGCCGAGATGGCCGCGGCCGGCGACGACGTCGCCGAGCTGCGCCGCCAAGTGACTTCGCCGGGCGGCACCACCGCCGCAGCCGTCGCGGAGCTTGAGGCGAGCGGCCTGCGGGACGCGTTCGAGCGGGCCGTCAGCGCGGCCGCCGCGCGCAGCCGCGAACTCGCGGATGAATTCGGCGGTCGTTCATGACCCACGCGTTCGCGTACCTGATCGATACGCTCTTCCAGCTGTATACGGTGGCGCTGCTGCTGCGCTTCCTGCTCCAGCTTGTGCGCGCGAACTTCTATAACCCGTTCAGTCGGGCGCTCGTACAGATTACCGACCCGGTGCTGCAGCCGCTGAGGCGCATTATTCCCGGGCTTGGCGGCATCGACCTCGCGGCGATTGTGGCGATGGTGCTCGTGAAGTTGACTGGCATATGGCTCGTGCTGCTCATCTCCGGCACGCCTTACACACCGGTCGCGCTGTTGGCCGCGACGGTCTATCAACTCATCGATTTGGTGTTGCTCACCTACATCGTCACCATTGTCATCCAGGCGCTGATCAGCTGGATCAATCCAGGCGTCCACAACCCGGTCATGTCGCTGCTGCATCAGCTGAATGCGCCGATGCTGCGCCCGGCACGGCGCATTATTCCCCCGCTGGGCGGCCTGGACCTGTCGCCATTATTCGTGCTCATCGCGCTGCAATTCTGCCGTTTGTTGCTGCCACGGCTGTTTTAGTATAAAAATCGTGCAACCGCCGTTTCATCCGCGTGCGGCAAATTGAAAAACCCAGTAACCCAGGAGGAACTTCCGCATGGCCGGAAAGAAGAAAACCGCGAAGAAAGCCGCATCTGCCGCGAAGGCGCCAACGAAATCTGAAATCTACAGCCACATCGCGTCGCAGACCGATCTGACAAAAAAAGACATCGCCGCCGTTTTTGATTCGCTTAGTGGATTGATCAAGAAGAACGTGGGCAAGCGTGGCCCGGGTGTGTTCACGGTACCAGGTCTGATGAAGATCACAGTCCGCACGCGCCCCGCAACGCCGGCGCGCAAGGGCATCAACCCGTTCACCGGTGAGCCGGCGACGTTCAAGGCCAAGCCGGCACGCCGCGTGGTCAAGGTCACTGCACTGAAGGGCCTGAAAGAAATGGCCTGATCGGAAAAACCGGTCTGTGCAACGAGGCCAGGTCCGTGAGGTCCTGGCCTTTTTTTACGGCAAATCAGGGGGTTTTCGCGCGTTCCTTCGCCTTGATGAACGCCACCTGCGGGAGATAGAGAAGGTCGGCGACCTTGCGGACCAGATGTTCCTCGTGTGCGTCGACGCGGCCATCCGCGAGCGCGACGCGCCACAACATCTCAACCACCGTCGTCTTCTGTGCGACATCGAAGCGGTCATGGATCAAGCGCGTGAATTCGTGCAGCGACACTGACCGGTCAGCGCGATCGTTCGCGAGTGAAATGAGGTTCGACACGGCTTCATCATCAAGCGAAAAATGGCGCGCGAGCAGTGCACGCGTCTCCGCTTCGTCAAGTTCGTCTGCAACGAGGTCTGCGCGCTGCATCTCCACGAGCAGTGCCGCAGTCGCGAGCTCGACGGCATCGACGCCGTCGTCACTGCGAGTGTCCGGCGCGAGCCGGCCTTCGAAATACCGCTTCAGCGCATCAAGCATCGCCGAGAAATTCCTCCACAATCTTGCGCAAATCCGTCAAGCGGCCATGGAAAAAGTGGCCGACGCCTGACAACAACTCGAACCGCGGTGCTGGCTTCGCCGCGCGCACCCACGCCTGTACATCCGCGCAATCGACCACTTCATCGGCGTCCCCCTGGACGACCAGTATCGGACATTGCGGGAGCGCCTGGTCGAACTCAAACCGCTGTACGGGCGGTGCGACCATGACGAGCCCGACGCACGGCGTGCGCATCGCGGCGCGCAGGGCCACGAAGCTGCCAAAGCTGAACCCTGCGAGCCAGAGCGGGCGATCACCGAAGCGCGCGCGCAAGTGGCCGGCCACCGCCAGGACATCGTCGACTTCACCATTGCCGGCGTCGTGGGCCCCGGCGCTGCGGCCGACACCGCGGAAATTGAAGCGAACCGCCGGAATGCCACGCTTCGCGAAGCTCCGCGCGAGCATGTGCACGACCTTGTTGTTCATCGTGCCGTCGTGGAGTGGATGCGGGTGGCAGACTACGGCAAACGCGGTCGGCGCCTCGCCCGTGGCGGGCTCGGTCAGCACGGCCTCGATGTCACCCACAGGCCCCGCGAGCGTGAGGCGGGTATCGGCTGGGGCAGCCACCGTCAGGCGCCCTTGCGCTCGATCAGCTCGATCTTGTAGCCGTCCGGGTCCTCGACAAACGCGATCACGGTCGTCCCGTGCTTCATTGGCCCTGCTTCGCGGACGACGCGCCCGCCTCGTGCGCGAATGCGCTCGCACGCAGCGGCTGCGTCGTCGACGGCGATCGCGATGTGACCGAAACCGGTGCCGAGTTCATAGCGCGTTGTATCCCAGTTATGCGTGAGCTCAATAACGGCACTGCTGGCCTCATCGCCATAACCCACAAACGCGAGGGTAAACCGGCCTTCAGGATATTCATGACGCCGAATCAGGTGCATTCCAAGCACTTCGGTGTAAAAAGCGAGTGACGAATCGAGGTCGCCGACCCGTATCATGGTGTGAAGAATTCGCATGGTAGGCTGATTATAGTGCGTTACATCCTGTTCGTTCTGTCGATGCTCGTGGGTGCGTCCGCGCACGCCGATACGCGCGACCAGTCATGGTCGATTTACGTCGGTAAATACACGGCCGACCCACTGCCCGACCACATCCTGTTACTGCAGCCAATCACGTTTGAGAATGCATGGATCACCGTCGTGAACTACGGCCGCGTCCTGTCGCGCCCATCGCCGTCGCGGCGCTGGGAGGCGGAAGTCCAGTTGGGCTTGCATCACAGCGGCGTGCAGGATCACATGGAGACGAACCTCGCGGTGCTCCACCGGTGGTCCGATTGGCCGTGGGATGGTTTGATTCACACCAGCTTCGCAGTCGGGTCGGGCTTGTCGTACGCCGCTGAAGTGCCTTATCTGGAACGCACCGGCAAGCCCGGCGAGGATGCAACGCACCTGCTGCTCTACATGGCGCTGGAATTCGAGGCGGTGCCCGCGACCGCCGAGCACTGGAGTATTTTCGGGCGCATACACCATCGGTCCGGCGTATTCGGCGCCTTCAACGGCGTGCACGGCGGCTCCGACCACATCGGCATCGGTGTCCGCTGGTACCTTCCGAAATGATTATGGGTCGACGCGCCGCGGCGTATCTGCCGGCAGCGTGAACCGAACGACTTCGGTCGCATCGCGCGACACGCGGTTTCCGTTTTCGTCGACGCCCGGCTCCCACTGCCGCGCACGCACCTGCTCGACGGCCTGCCGCTCGTAATAGCCGGCGGGCATCGCGCCGAACACGCGCACCTCCGACGCGCTGCCGTCCGGCCGCACGGTAAAGCGCACCTGCACAAAGCCCTCGATGTCGCTTCGCGTGAACGCCACCGGTGGCGGCGCGGGCAGGCGCGCAACCGGCTCACCGTCGAGCGGCTCGGGCAGGTCCCCGCGTGTTTCCCGCACCCAATCGGCGATGTCCACGCTGTGATGCGCGGGTAGCGGCGTGACTTCAACGCCCTTGCGCAGCGACGCCTTGCTTGGCGGCTCGTCAAAGAAGCTAATTCCGATGATCAGCATCGCCAGCGTGATCAGCAAACCGCCCGCGAATGCCAACAGAAATCTCATTGTTCAAGCTCTCCGTACCTGTACACTGGGCGCCGTGGAACTGTTGGACGCCTACCCGTGGGTGCTGCCCGTCGCGATTTTCGTCGCGCGCATTGCCGACGTCTCGCTTGGGACCGTTCGGACCATCGTCGTGTTCCGCGGCTACCGCGCGCTCGCGGCCGGAATCGGATTCGTCGAGGTGATCATCTGGACGCTCGCGTCCGCGCAGGTGCTCGCCAATCTCGACAAATGGTACCT
>CAYXYM010000194.1:0-10352 GCA_964469285.1 uncultured Gammaproteobacteria bacterium
GCGGGCTTCATACGGCGGCCTCGGCCACAACCATCGTGCCACTGCCCTCGTTCGTGAACACTTCGGCGAGCAACGCATCGGGCACCAGGCCGCTGACCAGGTGCACGGCGCGCACGCCGCCGTTGATTGCGGACTTGATGGCAGCGAGCTTGGGAAGCATTCCGCCGGTGAGGGCGCCGGAGGCGACGAGCGAATCGAGGTCCGCCGGGGTTGCAAGCGGGACGAGCGTGGTCGGGTCATCGAGTTGCCGCAACACGCCGGGTACGCGCAGCATGAAAAACAGCTTCTCGGCGTCGAGCGCGGACGCGAGCGCAGCGGCGATCGTATCCGCGTTCGTGTTGTACACCGCGCCATCATCGTCGCCGGACAACGGCGCGATGACGGGCACGAAGCCACCGTCGAGCAAGTGCGTCAGCACACGGGGTTCGACGGCATCGATGTCGCCGACGAGGCCGAAATCCGCCGTGCACCCGTCCGGCAATACAACAGGCGGACGGCGCGTCGCGTGCAGCAAACCGGCGTCCACGCCGGTCAATCCAACGCACGCGGTTCCGGCGGCGCGCAATTCCGCGAGCAGATCCATGTGCACGCTACCGGCGAACACCATCTTCGCGGCATCGAGCACCGCGGGCGACGTCACGCGCCGACCGCCCTGCTTCTCAACGGGAATCCCGAGCGCACCGCATACGCTGTCCAAACCGCTGCCGCCACCATGGACGACGACCAGTCGCATCGAAAAACTGGACAGCAGCGCGAGCTGCTCGCAGACCATGCGTCGCACGCCGGCGTCGACGAGTATCTCCCCGCCGAGCTTTACGACGAACACCTTGTCGCGGAATTGGCGCACGTAGCGCGCGACCGAACGTAACGACGCGTAGGCATTGTTCGAGACCATCATTTATCCCCGTTTAGCATCCTATCGAGCAGCACCCGCTGCACATGGAACCGGTTGCCCGCGTTCGCGACGACCCGCGAGCGCGGGTCGTCGAGCACCGAATCGTGGACTTCGACGTTGCGACGCAGCGGCAGGCAATGCAGGAAACAAGCGTCGGGCGCCGTGGCCGCCAGCCTGTCGCGCGTGAGCATCCAGTCGGGATGCGCCGTTACCGATAAACCGGGTGTCGACGGTCCCCACGCTTTCGCATACACCGCTTGGCTACCATCGAGCGCCGTGCTTTGCTCGTGCGTGAATTCGATGTTGCCGCCCGCTGCATGCGCGAGCGCCTGCGCTTCCGCGATCACGCTCGGATGGAGTTCAAAACCCCTCGGTTGCGCGACCCGCACCGCGCAGCCCGCCGCCGCAGCGGTCAAGAGAAACGAATTCGGGACCGCGTGCGGCAACGGCTTGACGTGCGGCGCCCACGTCAGCGTTACGGGAACGCCCCGCGTCGCGCCGGCGTACTCAGCGATGGACACCACATCCGCAAGCCCTTGGCAGGGGTGCTCGCGCGCCGATTCCATGCTGATCAACGGGACCGTCGTATGGGCCCGGAACGCGCGCATCACGGGGTCCGCGTTGTCGACATCGAAATCTTCAAGCGCCGCAAATGTCCGCACGGCGAGCGCATCGCAATACTCGCCGAGCACCGGCACGGCTTCACGCACGTGCTCGGGGCGGTCGCCGTCCATCACCGCGCCGTCGCGGTACTCGAGCTTCCATACACCCGCGCCGACGTCGAGGACGACCGCGTGCCCACCGCCGCGGATCATCACGGCCTCGAACGACGCGCGCGTGCGCAGCGACGGATTGAAGAACACCATGCCGAGCACACGGTCTTGCAGGTGCTTGCCCGGCGGCCGGCGCTTCCATTCAATCGCGCGCTTGATGACCGCAGCGACACCCTCGACGCCGAGATCCGCGATATGTGTGTAGTGGCCCATCAGAATGCCCGTACCGCGTCGAGGAGGCGTTCGATGGAGGCATCGGAGACGTTGAGCGGCGGCATCAAGCGCAGGACATCCGGGTCCGCGGATGCGCCGACGAGGACGCCGTGGGCCTCAAGGTGCGCTTTCATTACTGCCGCTCGCCCTGGCACGACCATCCCCAGCAGCAGGCCGATGCCGCGGACGGTATCGACCGCGGACCCGCGCAACCCGTCGACGATGCGTGCGCTGGCCACGCGCGCACGGTCCACAAGTGACTCGTCCTCGATCACGGAGAGCGTCGCCAGCAGCGCGGCCGATGCGACCGGCCCCCCGCCGAATGTGCTGCCAAGGTCGCCCTTGGCAATTTGCCGTGCGATGCGGTCGGGCATCAGCAGCGCGGCCATCGGAAAACCCGATGCGATGCCCTTTGCAGTCGTGACAAAGTCGGGCCGTGCGCCGAAATGCTGAAACGCGAACGGTGCGCCGAGGCGGCCAAAGCCGGTCTGCACTTCGTCGAACACGAGCATCGCGCCCGTTGCCCCGCATTTTTCTTCGAGCGCGCGGAACCACTCGGCATCCGCACAACGAACGCCGGCCATCGACTGGACCGGCTCGACGATGACCGCCGCGACCTCTGAGAAATCGGCCGCCGCAAGCGCTTCGGCATTCCCGAATGGCAATAGCGCGCAGTCCGCGAGCAGTCGCCCCAGCCCCCGCTTTCCACTCGGCAGATCCGAGCACGACAGCGCGAGCAAAGTCCGACCATGGAAGCCGCCCGAGAACGCGACAAAGCGCGAGCGGCCCGTCAGCGCCGCAGCGAGCTTGAGCGCATTCTCGTTGGCCTCCGCGCCGGAGTTACAGAAGAACACCGAATCGACGCCCGGCCCAGCGAACTCGACCAACGCCGTCGCTGCGCGCGTCCGTACTGACAGGTCCGCGGCCGTGGAGTAGAAGAGGAGTTCCCGTGCCTGCGAGCAGATCGCGTCGACGACACGCGGGTGCGAGTGCCCGGTCGAACACACGCAATGGCCGCCGTAGAAATCGACATACTCACGGCCGTCGCTCGCGCGCACACGATCGCCCGTCCCCGTCGCGATTTCGAAGGGATAAGGCGGATAAACTTGCAATAGCGCGGCCATGAAGCGCCGCAATATACACTTTAATGCGTTTTCATACAACTTTATTCTCTTGCGTGAATATTCAAAGGTCGACAGAATAGACGCCATGACGCTGGACCAAACCATTCTGGAAATCATCGAGGCCGACACCATCACCGACCAAGCGACGCTACTCGCCCGCCTGGCGTCCCTAGGCCATACCGTCACGCAACCCACCCTGTCGCGCCATCTGCGTAAACTCTCTGTTGCCAAAGAAAACGGCCGGTACCGACGCGTCGAACGCGGGGTGCCGGAGCGCCCGGCCTACGCGCTTGAATCATCCCCGCCGAACTTGCTCATTCTCAAAACCGCACCCGGCCACGCGCCACTGCTTGGTGTGCTCGTCGACCGCATCGGCATCGCCGAGATTGCGGGTTCGCTCGCCGGCGACGACACCTTATTCATTGCCCTGTCCGCGGGCGCCGATCTCGAAGCGGTCCGCGCACGAATTGAAGCGGAGCTCGACTGACACCGGACAGTGCACTTCTACGAATTACAGGCAGCAATTTTCGACCTCGACGGCGTCGTCACCCGCACCGCGGACGTGCACGCCGCAGCGTGGAAGGCGACATTCGACCCGCTGCTAAGCACGCTCGGTAGCGCTGAACCTTTCGACACCCTCCACGATTACTTAAGCTTCGTCGACGGCAGGCCACGTTACGACGGCATCCGCAGCTTTCTGGCCTCACGCGGCATCGGATTGCCGGATGGAACACCAGACGACGCGCCGGGCGTTGCGACGGTCCACGGCGTCGGCAAGCAGAAAGACGCATTGTTCAGGGCATGTCTCGAACGCGACGGTATCCACGTCTTCCCGTCCTCGGTCGCGCTGGTCGAGGCGCTTCGAGCACGCGGCGTCAAGACCACTGTCGTCACGTCGAGCCGCAACGGGCGCATGATTCTGCGCCGTGCCGGCATCGCGGGTCTGTTCGACGCAGTGATTGACGGTCGCGACCTCGACGAAGGCGGGATGCGCGGAAAACCGGCGCCCGACGGCTTTCTCAGTTGTGCGCGCCTGATCGACGTCGCGCCATCGCACGCGGTGGTCTTCGAGGATGCGGTGTCTGGCGTCGATGCGGCCCGTCGCGGCGGCTTTGGGCTCGTCGTCGGCGTCGATCGGGGCGGGCACGCCGCAGCGCTGCGTGCGAGCGGCGCGGACCTCGTCGTCGCGGACCTCGACGCGCTGGATCCCGACCAACTTGACGCCGCGCTGCACGAACGCCGCGAGCACGAAGCCTGGCGAGTCGACCAGCACGGCTTCGACCCGGCGCGCGAGCATGCGATGGAGAGCCTGTTCACGGTCGGCAACGGCTACGTCGGCGTTCGTGGCGCGCCCGACACGCTGCTGCCGGGCTCCCAGGGGGACCTGTTCGTCGCCGGCGTGTACGACAAAAAACACGCAGCGCGACCGTATTCCGAGGAAGAGTTCCTGAACATCGGCGGGGGCGATAGCCTGCACGCGGAACTCGTGTCTGCGCCGTTCCCGTTCCGCATTGCATTGCGGGTCGACGGCGTGCCGCTCGATCCGTCGGACGAACGCACGCGTCAGTACCGGCGCCGCCTGGACATGCAGCGGGCGGTCCTGGAGACCGAGGCGGTATTCGAATTCGCGAGCGACCACCACGTGACAATCCTGAGTACGCGCTGCGCGTCGGCTGACGAGCCGCACCTGCTGCTGCAGACCGCGACCATCTCGGTCGGCGACGAAACCGCGCACATCGAGATCGACGCGTCACTGCACGACCCGGACCTCGGCGCGAACCACCCACATCTGAAGGTGCTCGAATCCGGGTCGGCTCCCGGCGGAATCGAGTTCGTGCGCTACGGCACGCAGGCGTCCGGTTACGAGCTGTGCATCGCGTCGCGCGTGGTGTGCGGTGGTGATGCCGCGCATCGATGGCACGGCGAAGTCGGCGCCCATGGACAATTCGCGCTGCAGCGCTACGTCGTCGTCTATACCTCTCGCGACACCGACGACCCGCGCGGAGCGGCGTTGCAGGACCTGACTGCGCGCGATTGGCAACACTTCGACGCCGCGTTCGACCGCCACGCGGCGCGCTGGCACGCGCGCTGGAAATCATCGGACATCAGCATCGCGGGCAGCTACGCGACCGAGCAGGCGCTGCGCTTCAACAGCTACCACCTGCACAGTACAGCCGGAACGAAGCCTTACGCGTCGATTGGCGCGCGCGCACTCAGCGGTCGCGCCTATGAGGGGCACATCTTCTGGGACGTCGAAATTTTTATGCTGCCCTTCTATCTTCATACGGAACCGGGACTCGCGCTGAATGCGCTGCGCTACCGGCACCACACACTTGACGGTGCGCGCCAGCGCGCGCGCGAGGCCGACTGCGGCGGTGCGAACTTCGCCTGGGAATCGACCGTGACGGGCGAAGACGTGACACCCGACAAGATTCTGTTGAAGACGACCGGCCGCGAAATACCGATCTTCACGGGGGCCCAGCAAATCCACGTGACGGCCGACATCGCGTACGGCGTCTGGCGCTACTGGGACGCAACGCACGACCACGCATTCATGCGCGATGCTGGCGTCGAGCTCCTGGCCGAGACCGCACGCTACTGGATGACGCGCTGCCAGCGCGGCCCAACGCACCACCACATCCGCGGCGTGGTGGGCCCGGACGAGTACCACCACGGCGTCGACGACAACGCGTATACGAATTGGATGGCACGTTTCAACCTCGATCGCGCCGCCGCCGCGGCCGCGTGGATGCAAGACGAGTCCCCGCAGGCTTGGTCTCAGTTATGCGACAAACTCGATCTTCGGCGCGACGAGCCCGCCGCATGGAGCGCCCTCGCAGCGTCCCTGTTCTGTCCGGGGCCTGATGCGCGCGGCGTCATCGAACAGTTCGCCGGCTTTTTCGACCTCGACGATTACCCGCTCGCCGCACAAGAGCGACTGAAAGCACCCATCAACCGCCTGTTCGACTGGGACAAAATCAATCGCCTGAAGCTCATCAAGCAAGCAGACACACTGATGCTGCCGTTCCTGTTTCCGGAACGTTTCACACGCGAGCAGCTCGCCGCAAATTATCGCTACTACGAGCCGCTGACCGACCACGGCAGCAGTCTGTCGCCGGCAATTCACGGCGCACTCGCCGCACGGCTTGGCTTCGCCGACGACGCGTGGCGTTACTGGCGCCAGAGCCTGTGGCTTGACCTGTCCAATGCGATGACGAACAGCGCGCTTGGCGTGCATCCCGCGTGCATGGGCGGTACGTGGCAAGCGCTCGTGTTCGGCTTCCTCGACGTCCGATTCGGCGATGAAGGCCCTAACTGGGCCGAGGATGCGGCCGCGCGACTGCCGTCATCCTGGCGCTCGCTTGCGATGCACCTGCGCTGGCGTGGTGCCAATTACCCGGTGGAGGTGAAACGATGAACGCGCTCGACACGCTGATCGTCCTGGACGATGGGTCGGCGGTCGGCGCCGGCGCACGCGATTACGCCGATCGCTTCGCCGCGCAGACCGGTGCGGCGTGCGAAGTGTGCACAGCCGCAGGCGACATGCACGCAACCGGCGCGTACACGCTCGTCGTGTCGTCGGAATCACCCGACGCGCGCGTCATTGTCGAGCGCAGCGCAGCGCCCGTGATTTTGACGCCGACGTCGCTTCCGGCACCGCGCCCGCTGTGGCGCGCGATCGTACCGTTGACTGGCCAGCCTGGCGGGGATGCAGCCCTGGAATTTGCCGTGCGGCTCGCGAGCGCCCTCCGCATGCAGGTCATCGCGGTACACGTCGCCGACCCGAACGCCGATCCCGGCACGGGGCTTGAAGCCGCAGCACATTACGCAGACGCCGCGCACCACGAATATCCACACCAGCTGAAAGAGTTCGTGCAGCGCGCGCTGCCGCAATGCTCCGCGGCCGAGCGCGCGGCGCTCACAGACCTCGTACTGAGCCGCGGCGATGTCATCGCGGAACTGCTGACGCTGGTCAGGGAACGCGATGCCGACTTGCTGATTGTCACGTGGCAGGGGCGACTTGCACGCAAGGGCTCCCGCCTGCTTGAGCGCCTCTCGAAGGCATTGCGCTGCCCACTCCTTATTGTGAAGCCCGTGTCGCACGGCCCGTTCCGCCTCAAGGTCGGAGCCGAACTCGAATGAGGCTCGCGGCCGACCTCGGCGGAACGCATGCGCGCTTTGCGCTGGGCACGACGCCAATCCGGTACATCCGGCTGCGCGCGCGCGATTACGCCGCGCTCGATGCCGCCATCGACGCGGCACTCGCGGCGTTCGATCTCGACGACGCGCGGACGATTGACGCAGTGCTCGCGGTCGCGGGTCCTGTGCGCGGCACGACTGCTGCTTTTACGAATCTCGATTGGCAGGCCGATGCCGATGCGTTACGCGAACGGTTCGGCTTCGCGTCCGTGCGCCTGTTGAACGATGTCGAATGCGCTGCGCACGGCGTGGCTGTCGAGCTGCCCGCCGACGTGATCGACGTGCAGCCCGGCGCACGACGCGACGGGGCGGCGCGCCACGTGCTGGTCAGCGTCGGCACCGGCCTCGGCGTCGCGTACTGGCGCAGCGCCGATGATGTCGAAGCGAGCGAGGCCGGCCACGCCGGTTTTGTACCGACGACCCGCTGGGACCATGGATTTCTGGATGGCGGACGCGCCACCTGGGAAGACGCGCTTTCCGGGCCCGGACTCGTGCGGATACACCGCTACGTATCCGGCGTGCTGTGCGCGGACGGCGCAGAGGTCACACAGCGTGCGGCCGATGGCGACCCGGACGCTGCTGTCTCAATTCGGCAATTTTCGCGCTTGCTGGGCGAATTCTCAGGCGACCTGGTCCTTGCTGCACCGGCGGCCGGCGGGGTCCTGCTCACGGGCGGCGTCATCGCGGGCCTCGGCGCGCAGTTCAATCAGGCGGCATTCATCGCGGGTTTCAGCGACAAGGGCACGATGGCCGGCTTGCTCGCCAAAGTGCCTGTGTGGCGCACCGCCGACGACGGGCTCGCGCTGCGCGGCGCACTGCTTTGACGATGCACTTGATCCTCGACCAAGGCGGGCAGAGCAGCCGCGCGCTTGTGTTCGACGAAGCAGGTCAGATTGCCGCCAGCGCGTCGGTTCCTGTCGGCACACGCAATGGCGACGCCGGCATTGTGGAGCAGGACCCCGAGGAAGTCGTCGCCTCGCTCGAGCGCTGCATCGCGCAGGTGGCCCACAAGGTTCCGCCAGCCGAATGGCACAGCGCGGGACTCGCGTGTCAACGATCGAGCGTGGTGGCCTGGGACCGCGCGAGCGGCGCCGCGCGCACGCCCGTGCTTTCGTGGATGGATACGCGCGCGGCTGGCGCGTTCGATACCGTGCGGCTCGACCCGGCGCGAGTGCATGCGATTACGGGGTTTGTGCTGTCATCGCATTACGGTGCAACGAAGCTCCGTTGGATGCGCGCGAACGTCGATACGGCTGGCGCGTTCGGCTACGGGCCACTTGCAAGTTTCCTGTTGTACCGCCTGCTGGATGAACACCCGTATCGCGTGAGCCATTCAATCGCGCAACGCACGCTGTTGTACGACGTTCATGCACGCGACTGGTCGGACGAGTTGTTGCGCGCATTCGGTATTCCGCGCGAAACGCTACCCGGTCCCGTCGATGACGCCAGCGCCCACGGGACGCTGCGCGACGTCCCGATGAAGCTGTGCGCGGGCGACCAAAACCTTGTTCCGTTCGCGTCCGGCTTAACGGATACCGAAACCGCTTACTTGAATCTTGGCACCGGCGCCTTCCTGCTGCGGCCGGTCGCACGCGCAGCCGACGTACCGGATGCGTTGCTGCTGGCCCCGCTCGACGACCGCGCGCTCGCGGCCGAAGGCACCGTCAATGGCGCAGGCTCTGCGATTGCGTGGTACGAACGCGAGATGGGTCACGCATTCCCGTGGGCATCGCTCTCAAGTGTCGATGTAGCCTCTGCGCCGCTTTTCATGAACGGCATCGGGGGTGTCGGCTCCCCGTTCTGGTGCGCCGACCTGCCCACGCGTTTCGAGCCGGACAACGGTGACGCAGCGGCGCGCGCCTATGCCGTGATTGAAAGCATCGCGTTCCTCGTGCGAGCGAACGTCGATCGGATGAAACCCGCGCGTCGCGTTGTCGCCACGGGCGGGCTTGCGGCCCAACCGTTCGTGCGCGCGTTGCTCACGACCACGCTCGGGGTCCCCATCGAGACCGGTCCGCGCGAGGCGACCGCGCGGGGTCTCGCGGCGTTGCTCGGCTGCGCGGTTACAGCGCCGCGCGCAGCTGTGCGCGACGACGGCGCCAGCGTCGGCGGCTCCGCCGAATGCCTGGCGGGTCGTTATGCGCGTTGGTGCTCATTGCTTGGCTCCTAAGTCGTTTCATGGGGCGCATCATCCGCGCCGAACGTTGCAGCTTCATTTCTTCACGATGTACCAATCGTTTTGAATGTCGTGGTCGAACCGCCGGACCTCGATCGACGTGAACCCGGCCTCACGGAGCATCTGCTCAGCGAGTTCGCGGCCCCACATCGCACCGAGCCCATCGCCGTCCTGCGCGAGCGAGACCGTCATGCAGTGCATGCACGAGACGGTGTAAAGCAGCGGCGCCATCGGGTTGTCCAGGTTCTCGTGCACGTGGCTGTGTGCGTGGATGTCCTGCATGATGTAGATGCCGTCCGCTTTTAGCGCCCGGTGGATGCCATTCAGAAGGCGCGCCGGTCGCGCTTGGTCGTGGACCGCGTCAAACGTGAACACCACGTCGTAGCGCTCCGACGGCGCGTCGACGTCGAACGACGTGAGGTCGGCGGCAAGGTACTCGACGTTGTCGAGGCGCAGAGCCGCCGCGCGCTCGCGCGCCCAGGCAATCGCGCTCTCGGACAGGTCGATGCCGGTGAAACGGCTCGCGGGGAACAGCGCCGCGAGCTTCATCAGCGCGAGCCCGCGGCCGCAGCCGGCATCCAGCACCGTCGCGCCGCTCGCCAGCCGCTCGCGCAGCCCCGGCGCGAGTCCGAGCACGTGTGATTCCAGCGCCGGTAATACCGATTGCCCGCTGTCCTCCGCCATCACTTCGTGGAAGCGCGTGAACCGCGCGTACGGTACGCCGCCGCCATTGCGGAAGCACTCAAGGATGTCGTCCTCGACGCTGCCGAGGCTGCTGATGTATTGCGCGAACACGGCGATGTTGTCCTGGGCCGCGGCGCGCGTGAGGCAGGCCGCGTGCTCCTCAGGCAACAGGAAGTGGCCGTCGCGGCCGGCCTCGACGATGCGGCCGGCCGCCATCGCGCCGAGCCACTCGCGTACATAGCGCTCGCTGAGCCCCGCGCGCTCGGCCAGCGTCGTACTGGTCACGC
>CAYXYM010000195.1:0-6351 GCA_964469285.1 uncultured Gammaproteobacteria bacterium
GCGGTCAGCATGCTCAATGAGGGTACGCGCCGTCGGAGTTCGCTCGAAATCAGCGATGAGTCGCAGCGCCTCGGCGCGAGCATTTCCACCGGCTCGAATCTCGACCTGTCCTACGTCGGGCTTTCGTCGCTGAAGGAGAACCTCGACAAGTCGCTCGATCTGTTTGCCGACGTCGTGTTGAACCCGACCTTTCCGGAAGCCGATTTCAAGCGCCGCCAGCAACAGCAGCTCGCGGCAATCCAGCGCGAGAAAGTCACGCCGGTTTCCATGGCCTTGCGTGTGATGCCAAATCTGCTCTACGGCGAGGGCCATGCGTATTCATTGCCGCTCACCGGGTCAGGCACGACCGAATCGGTGACGGCGATGACGACCGCCGACCTTCGCGAATTTCACGCGACCTGGTTCAAGCCGAACAACGCGACGCTCGTCGTGGTGGGTGACGTGTCGATGGAAGAGCTGCAGCCGCGGTTGGAACGACTGTTCAAGGGTTGGGCAAAGGGCGACGTTCCGACGAAAAATGTCGGCGAGGTCGACCACCCCAAGGGTGCGGTCTACCTGCTCGACCGACCGGATTCTACCCAGTCGATTATTTTCGCCGGCCAGCTCGCGCCGCCGAAAGACAACCCGACCGAACTCGCGATTGGCACGATGAACCAGGCGCTCGGTGGTAACTTCAACGCTCGACTCAACATGAATCTTCGCGAGGACAAGGGTTGGTCGTACGGCGCCAGGACGCTGTTGATGGATGCGGCGGGCCAGCGGCCGTTCATTGCATACGCGCCGGTTCAGTCCGACCGGACCGCGGATTCGATGCGCGAAGTCCTCAACGAGCTGTCCGGTATCGTCGGCGACGCGCCGGTCACCGACGAGGAACTCGCGAAGTCGGTGGACGGCCAGGTGCTGTCATTGCCAGGGCGCTGGGAGACGGGGGGCGCAATCGCGAGTTCGTTGATTGAATCGATCCGTTTTGGGTACCCGGATAACTATTGGGATACCTACGGCGAGCGCTTGCGTGCGCTCGAGCTTGCCGAGGTGCAGGAGGCCGCGTCCGCGGTGCTGCGCCCGCAGGATCTCGTATGGGTCATCGTCGGCGACCGCAGCAAGATCGAGGGGACGATTCGTGAACTCGGGTTCACCGACATCCGGTTTCTCGACGCCGACGGAAATCCCGTCGAATGACGGGTTTGTTCGCAGCGGCGTTGCTCGCCGCGACCTCGGCGGCCGCCGCGCAGGCACCGCTGTCGGATGCGGTAATCGACGGCGCGGCGGCGGTTCGCGACCGAGCGCTTGAGGAGAATCGCGCGCACGCGACGTTGAGCGCGTTATTGACCGAGGTCGGGCCTCGCTTCGCGGGAACGCATGGCGATCAGGCGGCGATTGGTTGGGCGTTGCGGGCGCTGCGGGACGCAGGGCTCGACAACGTGCGCGCAGAACCGGTGGAAGTGCCGCGCTGGGTCCGTGGCCACATCGCGGTCGAGATCACCGCGCCGTTTCCTCAGTCGTTGGTCGCTGTCGCCTTGGGTGGCAGCGTCGGTACGCCGGATGGCGGTATCGAGGCACCGGTGCTGATGGTCGCGGACCTTGACGAATTGCGGTCGCTTTCCGAAAACGCCGTCGCCGGCAAGATTGTGTTCTTCAACAAGCGCATGGAGCGGCGCGAGGACGGCGCTGGTTACGGACAGACCGTACCGGCGCGCACGCAGGGACCGTCCGAAGCCGCCGCCCGTGGCGCGGTTGGCGTTGTAATTCGATCGGTCGGCACGTCAGACGAGCGCGTCGCGCATACAGGGGCGACACGCTACAAGGAGGGCGTGGCCAAGATTCCGGCCGCGTCCCTGTCGAATCCCGACGCGGACACACTCGAGCGCCAGTTGGCGACCGGCCGACAGGTCACGCTGACCATCGACATTGGTGCGCGCGAATTGTCACCCGGCCGTTCCGCCAACGTGATTGGCGAATTGCGCGGCCGCGGGCCGCGCGCCGACGAAATCGTGCTGCTCGGCGCGCACCTCGATTCATGGGACATCACGCCGGGTGCGCACGACGATGCCGCTGGCGTCGCGATCGTGACCGAGGTCGCGCGATTGCTCGCGGCAGAACGCCGTCGACCCGCCGGCCGGACGATTCGCGTCGTCCTGTTCGCGAACGAGGAGTTTGGCCTCAGCGGCGCGCGCGCTTACGCGGATGCGCGCGAAGACGAAATCGCGCGCCACGCGATCGCCATCGAAGCTGATGCGGGCGGCGGGCGCGTCTGGGGGATGCGCAGCGGTGTCGCAGAAACGGCGTTGCCTGCCACCGAACAAATCCATGCGTTGCTGGCACCGCTTGGCATTGAACGCCTTGGCAACGATGGGACCGGCGGCGCCGACTTGACTCTGGTGCGCAAGGCCGGCGTACCGACGATGGATCTGCGCCACGATATGAGTGTCTATTTTGACGTCCATCACACGATGAACGACACGTTGTCGAAAATCGATCCGGACGAACTCACGCAGTCCGTCGCCGCGTATGCAGCGTTTACGTATGCGGCAACGTACGGCGATGTCGATTTCGGCCGTCATCCGGGAGTCGCAGACGAAGCCGAGTGACCCCGTGGACGCGCTGCGCCGCGACGTCAGCGAGCTCGGCGCGTTGGTCGGGGAGGTCCTCCGTGAGCAGGTCGGCGACGCGTTCTTCGAGCGCGTGGAGCGTGTGCGAACGCTCGCAATCGCGCGGCGCGACGGCGCAGCCGACGCTTCGCAGGCGCTGCGCCATCTAACGACCGATTTGCCTGCGGGCGACGCAGCCGACCTCGTTCGCGCGTTCTCCACGTACTTCGAAGTGGTCAACCTCGCTGAGCGCGTCCATCGGATTCGCCGCCGTCGCGAGTACCAGCGCGCGCAGTCCGGCGCGCAACCCGGCGGTGTCGAGGCCGCGCTCACGCGGCTGAAGGACGCAGGCGTCAGTGCCGACGAAGCAGCAGCGCTGCTGCAGCAATGCCACTTCGAGCCCGTGTTCACCGCGCACCCGACCGAGGCGACGCGACGCACGTTGCTCGAGAAGCAGCAGCGCATCGCGCGGGCGCTGATTCGTCGCCTCGACCCGACGCTGACGCCCATCGAGGCGCGCTCGTTGCTCGGGCAGGTCCGCGAAGAGGTGACCGCGGGTTGGCAAACCGACGAACATCCGTCCGCGCGCCTGTCGGTCGCCGACGAGCGCGAGCATGTATTGTTCTACGTCACCGACGTCCTCTATCGAGTGGTGCCCGCGTTCGTGGAAGGTGTCGCAGAAGCGTTCGAGGCGGTCTACGCGCGCGCGCTGCCGGTTCCGCTCTCGCCGCTTAGCTTCGCTTCATGGGTCGGCGGCGACATGGATGGCAATCCGAACGTCACCGCCGAAACATTCACCGAAGCGCTCGACGAACACCGCCGACTCATTGTTGCCCTGTATCGCGCTGAAGTGAACAGCCTTGGGCGCCGGCTTTCGCAATCGCTGCGCCGCCTGCCTTGTAGCGATGCCGTGCGCGCGCGGTTGGCGGTATTTGCTGACGCGTTTCCGGCACTCGACGCAGAGACGCCGACTCGGCAGCGGGACATGCCGTACCGTCGGCTGTTGCGGTTCATGGATGCCGCGCTCATGTCGGAAACGTACGCACATGCGCATGAGTTCGCGGCGGACCTCGATCTCATCGCGCAGAGCCTTCGCGAGAACCGAGGCGAGCACGCGGGCTTGTTCGCCGTGGATCGCCTGCGCGCCCGAGTGGCTGCGTTCGGATTCCATCTCGTCGCACTCGACGTGCGGCAGGACGCTCGTGCGCTGCACGAAGGCGGCGATGAGGTTCGCCAGATGATGGCTGCGCTGCGCGATGCGCTCGAACAGGATGCGGCGGCCTGTGGCACGGTTATCATCAGCATGGCGCACGACGCGAGCGACCTGCGCTGCGTGCTCGACCTGGCCGGCGCCGCGCCCGTCGATGTCGCACCCTTGTTCGAAACCGTCGAGGACCTTGAGCGCGCACCGGCGGTGATGCGTGATGCGCTCGCCGACCCGGCGTACCGCACGCACCTCGAGGCGCGCGGCGACCGGCAGATCGTGATGCTGGGTTACTCGGACAGCAACAAGGACGGCGGCCTCGCCGCCGCGCGCTGGGCGCTGTACGGCGCTCAGCAGCAGCTCGTCGATATCGCGCGCGACGCCGGAATCGAGCTGTTGCTGTTTCATGGACGCGGCGGGACGACCAGCCGCGGCGGTGGGAAATTCGGCAGCGCAGTGCAGGCTGGACCACCCGGCAGTCTGACGGGTCATCTGCGCGTGACCGAGCAAGGCGAAATGATCAACACGAAGTATGGCCTGCGCGGAATTGCGATACGCACGCTCGATCAGGCCTTCGCGGCAGTTCTCGCAGGTATCGCGTCGCCCACGGCGCCGCGTGCGCCGGCGAAAAAATGGTGTGAAGCCATGGAAGCAATGGCCGGCGCCAGCCGGGAAGCGTACCGAGCGCTCGTATTCGACGATCCGCGGTTCATGCCGTTCTTCCTCAACGCAACCCCAATTGATGTGATCGAGCGTATGCTCATCGGCTCGCGACCGTCGCGACGCGGTCGCGTCGAGGATCCGCACTCGCTGCGCGCGATACCGTGGGTGTTCGCGTGGACCCAGTGCCGGTTGGTCCTGCCCGGTTGGTTCGGCCTCGGCGCCGGCCTCGACGCGGCGCGACACGCATGCGGCGACGCAGTGCTGCAGGAGATGCTCAGCGAATGGCCGTTCTTTCGCGCACTCGTAGATGACGCCGCAATGGTCCTTGCGAAGGCCGACCTCGCCATCGCATCACGCTACGCCGCGCTCGCGCCGGCCGACGTTCGTGGGGTGTATGATGATGCGGCGCGCGAGTTCGAGCGCACGCAGTCGGCGATTCTTGAGTTGAAAGGCCACGCCGGGCTGCTCGACGACGACGCGGTCCTGCAGCGGTCAATCGGCCTCCGCAATCCTTACGTCGATCCGATCAGTCTGATACAGGTCGACTTGCTACACCGTTGGCGCGAGACGGACCGGGAAGACGACGCGCTGTTCGCGGCGCTCGTGGCCTCCGTGAACGGGATTGCGCGTGGCCTTCAGAACACTGGATGAGGAAAACCCTATGAGATTGGTACTACTTCTGTTGTCCGTATCGTTGCTCGTCGCGTGCGCCCCCGGCGCGGAACCGTCCGGCGAGCTCGTCGGGCCACGTGTATCGGTCCAGGGCGAAGCGAAAGTGGAGGTCGTCCCCGACCAGCTCGCTGTGCAGTTCAGCGTGACCCAACTCGCGGACGAAGTCGCGGATGCGACCGGGAGCGTAAACCGCCGGACGGCCGCTGCATTGCAGGCGGCGCGTGATGCGGGAGTGGCCGAGGAGGATCTGCGTGCGCTCGCAGTCAGCGTGCAGCCTCAGTGGGACTGGCGAGAGGGCGAACAGTTGTTCCGCGGACACGAGGCGATGCGCGTGGTGCGCATGCTGGTGCGCGACATCGATACATGGCCGGCGCTGCTGAACGCGCTCGTGGAGGCCGGTGTCGACCGCGTCGACTCCGTCGAACCGAGCCACAGTAACCAGCAGATGATTGCACGTCAGGCGCTGCGCGCGGCGGTCGAAGACGCGCGTGCGCGTGCGGATGTGCTCGCGGACGCAGCCGGCGCCGAGGTCACCGAGGTCTTCAGTATTGCGGAGACTGGCCGCAACTATACTGTAGCTGACCGTAGTGAGCGCATGCAGGCGATGGCGGCGCCGCCTCCGCCCGAGGAAGCTTTCGAGCCTGGGACGATTACGCTGACGACGAACGTGCAGGCGACGTTCCGGTTGCGCGCGATACGATGACGCGCGCGGTCGTACTCGACCTCGCGACCATTACGCGCGACGACCTCGATCTGTCCGCGCTCGATGCGGCGCTACCGGGCTGGGTCGGATACCCGGTAACGCGGGGCGAACAACTCCATGCGCGCATCGCCGATGTGGAAGTTGTGCTGACCAACAAAATCAGGCTCGACCGTGCAGCGATCGACGCAGCGCGCGACCTGAAGCTCATTTGCCTTGCCGCGACCGGCACCAACAACATCGACCTGGATGCCGCCGCCGAGCGCGGTATTGCAGTTTGTAACATCCGCGCGTACTGCACGGCGTCGGTCGCGCAGCATGTATTCGCGCTGGTGCTCGCGTTGACGATTAACATCCCCGGCTATCGAAAGCTCCTCGACGACGGCGCCTGGCGCGACAGCCCGCAGTTCTGCCTGCTCGACTATCCGATTCGCGAACTTGCCGGGAAGACATTCGGCGTCGTCGGGTACGGGGAGCTCGGCCGCGCCGCGGCGCGAATCGCTAAGGCGTTTGGGATGTCGGTC
>CAYXYM010000196.1:0-6630 GCA_964469285.1 uncultured Gammaproteobacteria bacterium
AGAGGACGTGACGAAAGACGCCTCCTTTGTCGATGACCTCGGTGCCGACTCGCTCGATACCGTCGAACTCGTGATGGCACTGGAAGAAGAGTTCGAGTGCGAAATCCCCGACGAAGAAGCAGAAAAAATCACGACCGTCCAGCAGGCCGTTGATTACATCAAGGCCAACCTCGGCTAAGCCCGGGACCCGATCCATTTCCAAACGCCGCATTGCGATAACCGGGCTCGGCATCGTCTCACCGGTGGGCAGTACCGTTAAGGACGCATGGACCAGCGTCCTTGCCGGAGAGAGCGGCATCGGGCCAATCACGCGTTTTGACGCCACCAAGTTCCCGACCCGCATCGGCGGGGCGGTGCGCGGTTTCGACGTCGCCGATTACCTGGAACCCAAAGCTGCCCGCAAGATGGACACGTTCATCCATTACGGGATGGCTGCGGGCATCCAGGCAGTCAAGGATTCGGGCATCGAAGTCACAGAGGCCAACGCGGCGCGGATCGGCGTCGCGATTGGCGCCGGCATCGGCGGCCTTGAGGGAATCGAAAAAGCGCACAGCAGCTATCTCGAGAACGGGACGCCGCGCCGTATCTCGCCGTTCTTCGTCCCGAGCAGCATCATCAACATGATTGCCGGTAATCTCTCCATCCTTCTCGGACTGAAAGGGCCGAACCTGGCGCTCGTTTCCACCTGCACCACCGCCACGCACAATATCGGCGTGGCCGCGCGCACCATCGCTTACGGCGATGCGGACGTGATGGTCGCGGGCGGCGCCGAGATGGCGACGACGCCGACCTCGGTCGGCGGCTTCTGCTCGGCGCGTGCGCTGTCGACGCGAAACGACGACCCGACGAAGGCGAGCCGACCGTGGGACCGCGATCGCGACGGTTTCGTGCTCGCCGACGGCGCGGGCGTAGTCGTGGTCGAAGAGCTCGAACACGCGAAGCGACGCGGCGCGCCGATTTATTGTGAGCTCGTCGGCTTTGGCATGAGCGGCGACGCGTACCACATGACGTCACCGCCCGAAGACGGCGCTGGCGCTGCGCAGTGCATGGCGGCGGCGATCAACGACGCGGGGCTGAACCCGGAGGACATTGATTACGTGAATGCACACGGCACCTCGACGCAGGCGGGCGACCGTGCGGAGACCGTGGCGATCAAGTCGGTGTTCGGCGAACACGCCGCGAACCTCGCCGTGAGCTCGACCAAGTCCATGACCGGCCACTTGCTCGGCGCAGCGGGCGGCATCGAAGCGCTGTTCACGATTCTCGCGCTGCGCGACCAGGTTGCGCCGCCGACCATCAATCTCGACCAGCCCGACGAGGGCTGCGACCTCGATTACGTCCCGCATACGGCGCGGCCGATGCGAATCCGCGCGGCAGCGTCCAATTCGTTCGGCTTCGGCGGTACCAACGGCACGCTCATTTTCCGCCACCTGGCGTGACGCAACACATCGAACGACTCGACGGGTGGCCTGACCTCGTCGCGTTGCACGCAGGCGCCCCTGAGCGCTACCCGTTCCTCCTCGAAAGCGTCGCCCACGGCCCCGCGCAGGCGCGTTGGGACATTCTTTTCGCGTGCCCAGGCGACCGACTTTTCGTCGACGGCTCGGGCGACCCGTTCCTGCCTGCGCTCGATGATTGGTGGCGACGGGAACGCAACCCCGCGCTGAGCGACGCGCGCATCCCGTTCGCGGGCGGCTGGTTCGTTTTCTGCGCGTATGAACTCGCGGGCGAGGTCGAACCGACACTCGCGCTGCCGTCTCGCGCTAGCGACCCGCTGCCGGTTGCCGCCGCCGTACGCATTCCGGTCGCCGTGCTCCGTGACCACACGCGCAATGAAGCGTGGCTGGTCGCCGAGCCCGGTGCAGAGCGCCAGCGCAAACGCGTTCAGGAGGATCTTTTGGCGATCGCGGCGGCGCCGACCGCAGCGGAGGGTCCGCTGACCGATGGCGCACTCATCGAAGACGAAGCCGGGCATTACCTCGACGCGGTCGCTCGCGTGCGTCAATACGTCTATGACGGTGACGTGTTCCAGGCGAACCTGTCCCGCGCCTGGCGCGGCACGCTACGCGAAGGCGCGTCCGCGCTCGATTGCTATCGACGCCTGCGCGACCACAACCCGGCCCCGTTCGCAGGCCTGATGCGCTGGTCCGATGAAGTCGCGGTGGCGAGCAGTTCGCCGGAGCGGCTCGTGCGCGTGACGGGTAATCGCGTGGAGACACGACCGATTGCAGGCACGCGCCGCCGGGGCGCGGATGCACACGCTGACGCCGCATTGCTCGAGGAATTGATTGCGCATCCGAAGGAACGCGCGGAGCACGTGATGTTGATCGACCTTGAGCGCAACGACCTTGGTCGAATCAGCCGTTACGGCACGGTCGCCGTCGACGAAATGATGGGCGTCGAGACCTATTCGACCGTTCACCACATCGTGTCGAACGTACACGGAACGCTTCGCGACGACGTGACGCCCGGTGGCGTCATCGCGGCGACGTTCCCGGGCGGTACGATCACCGGCTGCCCGAAAGTGCGCTGCATGGAGATCATCGCCGAACTCGAGGGCGAGGCGCGTGGCGCCTATACAGGCAGCTTTGGCTGGTTAGCCCATAATGGCGATATGGACCTGAACATTCTGATCCGCACTTTGACGGTACGCGGTCGCGAGATCGAGTTGCGCGCGGGTGCCGGCATCGTCGCGGACTCCGAGCCGGAGCGCGAACTCGACGAGACGCGCGCGAAGGCCGCAGGCCTGTTGCGCGCGCTGGCGGCCGACACATGATCGCGGCGACCGACCGCGGGCTCGCTTATGGCGACGGCGTGTTCGAAACCATCGCGGTGCACGATGGCGTCCCACAGCAACTCGACCGGCACCTCGCGCGAATCACTGACGGTTGTCGTCGACTGGGTTTCCTCGCGCCGCCGCTCGCGGACGACGTCCGTGACCGCGCGGCGGGTCACACGCGCGCGGTCCTCAAAATCATCGTCACGCGCGGCGAGGGCGGGCGGGGCTACCGCCCACCCGCGGACCCCGTGCCCACGCGTGTGATTTCGCTGTATGCGTGGCCGTCGCACGAGCCGGCGTGGGCCGAGCGCGGCGTCTCCGTGCGCTGGTGCGACACCCGCCTCGCAATCCAGCCCGCGCTCGCCGGCCTCAAACACCTGAATCGACTTGAGCAGGTGCTGGCGCGCGCCGAATGGGAGGGCATGGACCAATGGCAGGAAGGGCTGATGCGCGACATGGAAGATCACTTGATAGAAGCCACGCAAGCGAACGTGTTCATCGTCACGGACGGCCGCTTGCGCACGCCGCGCGTCGACCGCAGCGGCATCGCGGGCATCACACGCGCGCGCTTGATCGAAGCAGCCGACGAACTCGGTCTTGCGTGCGAGGAGACCGTGCTCGACCAGCATGCAGTCGACTCAGCGGACGAAATGTTCCTGTGCAACAGCGTCATCGGCGTGTGGCCCGTGCGCGACGTGGGCGACACACGCTTCGATGCGCCGGGGCCGGTCACCCGTAAACTACAGGCGTGGTTGGCGCGATGAACCGTATCCTCACCGCTGTCCTTCTCATCGCCGCAATCGCGGGCGCTGCGCTGTGGCACGCGCATGCCGTCCTGCATCAGACCCTGACGCTCGACGCCGACGCCTTGCCGTTGGAAATCCGCACCGGTGAGACGCTGCAAGGCGTCGCCGCACGCCTTCACGATGCGGGTGTCATCGATGCGCCGGAGCGACTGGTCTGGGCCGCGCGCCTCAGCGGCCGCGACCTCGACATCAAGGTCGGGGAGTACGAAATGCAACTCGGCATGCGCGCGAGCGAATTGATTGACATGCTGGTCGCCGGCCGAACGGTGCTGCACGCGATGACAATCGTCGAGGGGTGGACCTACACACAGCTCCGCCGCGAGCTCGCGCGACACCCCGCGATCGTGCAGACGCTTGAGGGTGTCGACGATGACACGCTAATGATGCGACTGGGGAAACCCGATACGCATCCCGAAGGCCGATTCTTTCCGGACACGTACCTGTTTGCCAAGGGCACGACCGATTTTGCGTTCCTCGAACGCGCGATGCGCACGATGGACGCGCACCTGGCCCAGGCCTGGGACAGTCGGGATGGCGGCCTGCCGTACGAAACGCCGTATGAAGCGCTGGTGATGGCATCGATCATCGAGCGTGAGGCGCGTGTGGTCACCGAGCGCCCCATCATTGCGGGTGTCTTTGTGCGCCGGCTCGATCGCCGCATGCGCCTGCAGACCGACCCCACGGTGATGTACGGCTTAGGGCCTGAATTCAAGGGCCCGCTGCGCACCGTCCACCTGCGCACGGACACGCCGTACAATACGTACACGCGTCACGGGTTGCCGCCGACGCCGATTGCGTTGCCCGGGGCAAGCGCGCTGCGTGCCGCGGTGCAGCCAGCCGATGGCGATGCGTTGTACTTTGTTTCGCGGGGCGACGGGACGCACCAGTTCTCGGCAACACTTGAGGATCACAACCGCGCAGTGCGCCGATACATACTTGGCCGGGGGGATGATGGAAACGGAACTGAGCGCTGAGCGCGGCCGGCTGATTACGGTCGAAGGCATCGAGGGCGCCGGCAAGAGCACCAACCTTGCGTTCATCGCGGGCTGCCTGCGGGACGCGGGCCACGAGGTCGTCGAAACGCGCGAACCCGGAGGTACTACGCTCGGCGAGGCGGTGCGGTCCGTCGTGCTCGCGCCAGGCAATACCCCGATTTCGCCGGAAGCGGAGACGCTCTTGATGTTTGCCGCGCGCGCGCAGCACCTCTACGAAGTTATCGAGCCCGCGCTGGCCCGTGGCGCGTGGGTTGTTTGCGACCGGTTCACCGACGCGACCTACGCGTATCAGGGCGGCGGCAGGGACATGCCGCTGTCGCGCATCGCCGCGCTCGAGGACTGGGTGCAGGGCGCGTTGCGGCCTGACCTCACGCTGCTACTCGACATCGACCCCGAAGCCGGGCTGAAACGCGTCAAGTCGCGAGGTGGAAAGGCCGACCGATTCGACACCGAGGACACCGATTTCTTCGACAACGTGCGCGCAATTTACCTGCGGCGCGCCGCCCAGCATCCAGAACGCTATGCGGTCGTTGACGCGGACCAATCATTGAAGAAGGTGCAGCAGGCGCTAAGAGAGGCGTTGGAACGCGTTGGCGAAGAAAGCTGAATTGGTCGAGGCCGTCACGGTCGACCCCGCGACCCTGCGGGTTGCCTGGCACGATGCCGCATGGCAGCGCCTCGGCGTCCAGCTCGACGCCGGCCGCATGCCCCACGCCGTGCTTGTCACGGGGCTACCCGGTATCGGCAAGGACCGATTCGCACTCCGGCTCGCGATGCGGCTGCTGTGCGAGCAGCCACGCGACGGCGACGCGTGCCGCGAATGCCGCGGTTGTGTTCAATTCGCGGCCGGCACGCATCCCGATTACCACCTCCTCACGCAACGCGAAGCGAAGAAGCAGATTGTGATCGACCAGGTCCGTGAGGGCCTCGTTGACAAGATGCAGCTCACGAGCCAGCACGGCGGCTGGAAAATAGCGCTCATCACGCCAGCGGACGCGATGAACCGGAGCACCGCGAATGCGTTGCTGAAAACGCTCGAAGAGCCATCGGGCCGCAGCGTGCTGATTCTCGTCAGTTCGAACCCGTCGCGGCTGCCGGCCACCATCCGCAGCCGCTGCCAGCGCGTGCCGCTCGCGCCGCCGGCACCTGCAGAGGCGGCTGCGTGGCTCAAAGGCCAGCGCGTGCGCGACCCCGACCTGATGCTCGCGCTCGCGGGCGGCGCACCGCTCGCGGCCGCCGCGCTGCAGGACGCGGAGCTGCTCGCCGCTCGACCGAAGCTCGCGCGGGCGCTCGCCGACCTGGCCGCAGGGCAGGGCGATGCGCCGTCGGCGGCCGTAGCGTGGGCAGCACTGCCGTTTGCTGGCGCCGTGGACTGGCTCCAGACCGTCGTGCACGACCTGATTCGACTCCGCCAGCTCGGGCCCGACGCGCAGCTCGTGAACACGGATTTACGCCGAGATTTGCAAAGCACGGCGCACCGACTAGACTGGCGGGCATTGCATCGCCATCTGGATGAGCTTGGGCGGCTGAGGGCAATCGTAGATACGCCGGTCGTCGCGCAGCTGCAATGGGAGGGCGTGATGATCGCCTGGGGTGAGCGCCTTGAAGCGGCGCCAATCAATCAATAGGGGGTTGTGATGAGTGCTCCGGGCATGCTGACGCTCACGATCAAGGACAAGGGCGCGCTGTATTCGGCGTACATGCCGTTCATCAAGAACGGTGGCTTGTTCATCCCGACGAGCAAAACCTACAACCTCGGCGACGAGGTGTTCATCCTACTGACCCTCATGGACCAGTCCGAGAAGCTGCCGGTCGCCGGCAAGATTGTCTGGATCACGCCGCGCGGTGCGCAGCACAAGCGCAATGCCGGCATCGGCGTGCAGTTCTCGGACCAGGACAACGGTCAGACGCAGAAAAAGATCGAAACCTACCTCGCCGGCGCACTCGCCGCGGACCGCCCAACCCACACGATGTAACTCCACCTTAAATGTGGGAGCGGCGCCTTTGCGCCGCGATGGCCGTTGCCGCGGCTTTGGACATAGCGCTCTTG
>CAYXYM010000197.1:0-8285 GCA_964469285.1 uncultured Gammaproteobacteria bacterium
CCCGCGAGCAACTCGTACATCACGACGCCGAGCGAGAAGATGTCCGACTGGCCAGTAACGCGCGTGCCCTGCGTCTGCTCCGGCGACATGTAGCTCGGAGAACCGAGCACCCCGCCAATCTCGGTCGTGTCGGCGCCCGAATCCTGCGCGATGCCGAAGTCGCAGATGTACAGCTCGCCGGCTTTCGTGAGCAGCAGGTTGCCGGGCTTCACGTCGCGGTGCACGACGCCGTTCCGGTGCGCAAAGTCGAGCGCGCGCGACGCCTTGAACATCAACTTGATGACTTCCGGTACGGGCAGCAGCGACTCGGGCTTCACGTACGCGGTCAACGGTTTGGCGTCGCCGAGGTACTCCATCACGAGGTACCAGCGATCGCCCTCCTCGCCCGCGTCCATGATTGGCAGGATGTTCGGGTGGCGTAAGCGGCCAGCGGTGCGCGCTTCGTTGAAGAACATCTTGCGCCGCACGGCGGTCGTCACCGACTCCGATTCCTTCGGTATGAATAGCTTCACCGCGACCTCGCGGCCGATGAACGGGTCTTCACAGACGTATACGATCGCCTGGCTGCCGCGGCCGGCTTCCCGTTTTACCTTGTACTTGCCGATTTGCTCCGGCACATCGCTCATAAAATTAGTCCTGCTCCAATTGCGGCAAATACACCGGCCAGCGCACCCGCGACCAGATCGTCCGCCATCACGCCCATCCCGTCTTTCCAGTATCGCTCAGCCCAGCCGACGGGCCCGGGCTTTGCAATGTCGAGTACGCGAAACATCACGACCGCGAAGGCCACGGCAAGCCACGCCGGGCCCGCAAGCCAAAGCGCGAGCCACACGCCCGCGAACTCGTCCCACACAATCGCCGGGTGGTCGTCGACGCCGAGCGCGGCGACCGCGCGATCGCACAACCAGACGCCGAACACCGCGGCGACCACGCAGACAACGCCTTGCGCGTACCACGGCAGATGGGCGAACACGGCGACCCAGATGACCGCTGCGACCAGTGTACCTGCGGTCCCGGGCGCGCGTGGCGCGAGTCCGCTACCGAACCCACTGGCAACGAACAGCACCGGATTGCGCAGGTCAGCGAAATGCATCGTAACCCTTACCCTCAATGACCAACGGGCGCCCGCTCCGATCCACGCAGACCATGCCGGGTGTCGCTTCGACGGTGCCAATCCGCACACCCACCCCGGCGTCGGCAGGGGCGGCGAACAGGAGTTCGTAATCATCGCCGCCGTGCAACTGCATGCCGGCCACACCGCTCTCACCGACAAACGCCGCAGAGCGTGGCAGTGATTCGACTTCCACGGTCGCGCCAAGCCCAGTCCCGTGCAACAAGCGCGCGAGGTCGGTCAGCAGTCCGTCCGAGATGTCGATTGCTGCGCTCGCGACGCCGCGCAAGGCGATACCGAACTCGACGCGCGGCTCTGGTCGATCGAGCCGGTCGCGCAGCGCGGCCGGGACCGGTTCGCCCCGTTGTAATTTTGTGAGCGCGAGCGCGGCGTCGCCGACCGGGCCCGACACGAACAGTGCATCGCCCGCGTGTGCTGTTCCGCGCCTAAGCGCGGCGCCCGCTGGCACCTCGCCGGCGACCTGCACGGTAATCGTGAGCGGGCCACGCGTCGTGTCGCCGCCAATCAGGTGCACACCGAATCGCGCAGCCAGCGCGCCGAAGCCACGCGCGAACGCCGCGACCCAGTCGGCATCCGGCTCGGGCAGCGTCAGGCTTAGCAGCGCCCAAGTCGGCTCGGCGCCCATCGCGGCAAGGTCGGACAGGTTGACCGCGAGCGCTTTGTGCCCGATGGCGTCGGGGGGTGTGTCGGTTGGAAAGTGAACGCCGGCAACGAGCGTGTCGGTACAAAGTACGAGGTCGTGACCGGCGCGCGGCCGCACGACCGCCGCGTCGTCGCCGATGCCGAGCACGACATCGGCGCGCGTGGCGCCCGTATGTGCGCTCAAGATCTCAATCAGGTCGGCTTCGGAAGGCATGGGCGAATGATACTGGTTTCAGGCTTCTTTCATCGCGGCGCAAAGGCGCCGCTCCCACACCTGGCTATTTAGCGTCGGTCTTGCGCAGTTGTTTTGCGGCCTTGTCGACCACGGCGTTGATGTACTTGTAGCCACCCTCGCCGCCAAACATCTTCGCAAGCTCCACCGCTTCGTCGATCACGACGCGGTACGGCGTATCGGGGCGGTCGCGCAGTTCGACGAACGCGAGCAGCAGAATCGCGTGTTCGACCGGGTCGAGCTGAATGAGCGGTCGGTCGAGTAGTGGGTCGATCAGCGCCTCAAGCGCGGCGCGGTCGTCCGCCGCCGTCGTCACCAGCGCGCGAAAGTAGTCGCTGTCCATGCTGCCGATATTGCGCGTGTCGATGAATTCCTTGACCACAACCGGTGACGGTTGGTCGCCGAGCAGGTGCTGGTACATCGCCTGCACCGCGAGCCGTCGCGCGCGGCTTCGCGCGCGATTGTACGAATGCTCAGACATCGATCTGCCTCAGGACGACGACCATTTCGAGCGCGGCAATCGCAGCCTCGTAGCCCTTGTTCGACGCGTCGTCGCGCGAGCGCTCAGCCGCCTGCTTGTCGTCGTCGCAAGTGAGCACACCGAACGCGACCGGGACGCCGAACTCCTGCTGTACTTGCATCAGGCCATCGGTACATCCGCGACACACATATTCAAAATGCGGGGTACCGCCGCGGATCACCGCGCCGAGCGCGATGATGGCGTCATAGCGTTCTTGGTCGGCGAGGTGCGCGGCCGCCAGCGGCAGCTCCCACGCACCGGGCGTGCGCACGACGTCGATATGGTTCGCGCCGACGCCGTGATTCACGAGCGCCTTGCGCGCGCCGTCGACCAGCGCGTCGACGACTTTCTCGTTGAAGCGCGCAGCGACGATTGCAATGCGTACGCCCTGCACCGGCAGCGCGGTATCGGCTTCTGGACGGTGCTTGCTCATTGGTCCTCCGGGTTCTCGTAACCGACGATTTCAAGGCCGAAACCCGAAATGCCGTGCATGCGCTTCGGCGCCGACAATACGCGCATTTTCTGAACGCCGATATCTGCGAGGATCTGCGCGCCGACGCCGTAGGTCCGTAGCACTGCGGCCTCGTCGTGGCCATCGCCCGCGTGATGTTCATCGCCGAAGCGCTGGACCAGCGCGCCATCCGTCTCCTGCCCGCGCAGCACGACCACAACGCCGCCGTCCGCAGCGACCCGTTGCATCGCGCTGCGCACCGGCAGTCCGAGGTCGTCCAGACGGACGCCGACGTCCGACAGCGTGTTCTGAACGTGTACGCGCACCAGCACCGGCTGTGTCGCGTCGATTTCGCCGCGGATCAACGCGAGGTGAACGTGGCCGCCGACGAGGTCGCGGTACGCGAGCGCGCGGAACGGACCGAATTCGGAAGGCATCTCGCGTTCGGCGAGACGCTGGATCGTGCGCTCGCGGCCAAGCCGCCACCGGATCAAATCGGCGATGGTGCCGATTTTCAGCTTGTGCTCCTGCGCGAACGCTGCGAGGTCGCCGCCGCGCTTCATCGAACCGTCATCATTCACGACCTCGCAAATAATCGCGGTCGGCGCGAGACCTGCGGCGCGCACGAGGTCAACCGACGCCTCGGTATGGCCGGCGCGGCGAAGCACGCCGCCGTCGGCGTAGCGCAGCGGGAAAATGTGACCGGGTCGCGAGAAATCCTCCGGTCGCGCGGTCGGGTCAGCGAGCGCGCGGATTGTGCGCGCACGGTCCGCAGCCGAAATGCCGGTGGTCGTGCCGTGCACGTAGTCGACAGATACCGTGAACGCCGTGCGGTGCGACTCGGTGTTCTCGGCGACCATTTGCGGGAGACGCAATTCCTCGAGCCGTTCGCGGGTCATCGGTTGGCAAATGATGCCGCTCGTATAGCGCACGATGAACGCGACCTGCTCGGCGGTCACCTTCTCCGCGGCCATGATGAGGTCACCCTCGTTCTCGCGGCCCTCATCATCCATCACGACGACCATGCGGCCGGCGCGGAGCTCGTCGAGCAACTCGTCAATCGTGTTCAATCAATTTCTCCAGGTAACGCGAGAGCATGTCCACTTCGATGTTGACCGCATCGCCGGCCGCGAGGCCGCCGAGCGTCGTCTGATCGAGCGTGTGCGGAATGAGGTTCACCTCGAACTCCGGTCCCTCGACCGCATTCACCGTCAGGCTCACGCCGTCGACGCAGACCGAACCCTTGCGCGCGATGTAGCGCATGAGGTCGTCCGGAACGCGGACGCGTAGCACGCGTGAATCGCCTGCGGGCGTCACGGAGACCACGCCGGCAACGCCGTCAACGTGGCCGCTGACCAAATGCCCACCGAGCGGGTCGACGAGCGTCAGCGCGCGCTCAAGATTAACGCGCGCGCCCGTGGCCAGCGCGCCAAGCGTAGTCGCGGCGCGTGTCGCGTCCGAGACCTCCGCCCGAAACGCGCTTGCCTCCAGCATCGTTGCGGTGAGGCACACGCCGCTGACGGCGATGCTGTCGCCCGTCTTCACGTTCGCAAGCGGTAATGCGCCCGTGTCGACAACCAGCGTCGCGCCGTCGCGCGCCGCGATGCTGCCCACGGCCTGGACGAGCCCCGTGAACACTATTTCAGCGCCGCCGTAACGCGCCAGTCGTCGCCAATCGGGCTCACGTCGTGGACGACGAGCTCACGACGCTCACCCATCTCAACGAGCGGCGGCATCGCGAACAGCGCGCGCGCACCTGAGCCCAGCAGTACCGGCGCCAGGTACAGCACAAATTCATCAATCAACCCGGCGTCGAGCAGCGCGCCGTTCAGCGTCGCACCGGCTTCGACCATGATTTCGTTGAAGTACTGGTCCGCGAGCCAGCCCGCGAACGCGTCGAGGTCGGCGCGACCATCGCGCTGTGACGGCAGGCGTACCACTGTCGCGCCCGCACCGCTGAGCGCGCGCACGCGCGCCGCGTCGTCGCGCGCAGCGATGATGAATACGGGGCCGCCATCCTCGAACAGCCGCGCGTCGGTCGGGCAACGCAGTTTCGGGTCCAGCACGATGCGCGCCGGCTGGCGCCAGTCGCCCGCAAGCCGCACGTTCAGTTGCGGGTCATCGGCGAGCACCGTGCCGATGCCCGTCAACACCGCGGATGAGCGTGCGCGCAGGTGCTGCACTTCCTCGCGCGCGGCCTCGCCGCTGATCCACCGGCTCTCGCCGCTCGCAAGCGCAGTGCGCCCGTCCATCGACGCGGCGGCCTTCATCGTTATCCACGGCCGCCCATCTCGATGACGCTTGAAAAAGCCGCGATTCAGCGCGACCGCTTCCACTTCGCATACGCCGTTCGTGACAGCGATGCCCGCTTGTTCGAGCCGCGCGAATCCGCGACCGGCCACCACGGGATTCGGATCGGCTACCGAAGTGACGACGCGTGCAACACCCGCCGCAATCAACGCATCCGCGCACGGACCGGTGCGACCATGGTGCGCGCACGGCTCGAGGTTCAGATACGCGGTCGCGCCGCGCGCGGCGTCGCCGGCGTCGCCCAGCGCGTTGACCTCAGCGTGTGGCCCGCCCGCGCGCTCGTGCCAGCCCTCGCCGACGGCTTCGCCGTCCTTCACGATCACACAGCCGACGCGTGGATTCGGATCGGTCGAATACAGACCATGCGATGCGAGCGCGAGCGCGTGTTTCATCCAGCGTTGGTCGTCTGCAGAAACGTTCATGGCCTCACTCTTCGTCGGGCAACAGCGATATCTGTCGGCGCGTGACGGGATCTACGCCAGAACGCTCGAGCCGCTCAATCTCCTCGCGGAACGCGTCGATGTCCTGAAAGCTCCGGTAAACGGACGCGTAGCGCACGTACGCGACCTGGTCGAGCTCGCGCAACTCCTCCCTCACCCACTCGCCGACCTGACGGGACGGCACCTCGCGCTCGCCCGCGGCACGCAGCTTGTGCATCACGTGCGTAAGCGCCGCTTCGATCGTCTCAGCGCTGATCGGGCGTTTCTCGAGCGCGCGCGTCAGGCCGGTGCGGAGTTTGTGCTCATCGAAGGGCACGCGACGGCCGTCCGACTTGATGATGCGCGGCATCACGAGCTCGGCGCTCTCGAACGTCGTGAACCGCTCGCCGCAGCCCGTGCACTCGCGGCGACGGCGGACCTGCTGGCCCTCAGCCGCGAGGCGCGAGTCCATCACGCGCGTGTCATCGTGGCCACAGAACGGACAGTACATCGCTTACTTGCGATAGACCGGGAACCGCGCGCACAGCGCCTGTACCTGGTCGCGCACGCGCGCATTTACGGCGTCGTCGTCGATTGCATCCAGCACATCGGCGATCCAACCGGCGAGATCCTGCACCTCGGTCTCGCCGAAGCCGCGCGTCGTGACCGCCGGTGTGCCGAGGCGCAGACCCGAGGTCACGAACGGCGAGCGCGGGTCGTTCGGCACTGCGTTCTTGTTCACGGTGATGTGCGCGCGGCCAAGCGCGGCGTCCGCGTCCTTGCCGGTGATGTCCTTCTTGATGAGGTCGACGAGGAACAGGTGGTTGTCGGTACCACCCGAGACGATGTCGTAGCCGCGTTCGATGAGTACCTTGCACATCGCGCGTGCGTTCGCGACGACCTGCTGCTGGTAGACCTTGAACTCGGGCTGCAGCGCTTCCAGGAACGCGACCGCCTTCGCCGCGATTACGTGCATCAACGGGCCGCCCTGCATGCCGGGGAACACGAGCGACTGCAACTTCTTCTGAATCGCCTCGTCGTCGCCGGCGAGGATGATGCCGCCGCGCGGACCGCGCAGCGTCTTGTGTGTGGTCGAGGTCACCACGTGCGCGTGCGGCACCGGGTTCGGATACACGCCCGCCGCGACGAGGCCCGCTACATGCGCCATGTCGACGAGCAGGTACGCGCCAACCGAGTCGGCGATTTCACGGAAACGCGCCCAGTCGACGATGCCGGAGTACGCAGAGAAGCCCGCGATCACGAGCTTCGGTCTGTGCTCGGTCGCGAGGCGCTGGACTTCGTCGTAGTCAATTTTGCCAGTCGACTCGTCGATGCCGTACTGGACCGCGTTGAAGACCTTGCCGGAGATGTTCGGGGCCGCGCCGTGCGTAAGGTGGCCACCGTGTGCAAGGCTCATTCCAAGGATCGTGTCACCGGGATTGATGAGCGCGAAATACGCCGCGGCGTTCGCCTGCGAACCTGAATGCGGCTGCACGTTCGCGTAAGCCGCGCCGAACAGTTTTTTCGCGCGCTCAATGGCGAGCGATTCGGCGACATCCACAAACTCGCAGCCGCCGTAATAGCGCTTGCCCGGGTAGCCCTCGGCGTACTTGTTCGTGAGCACCGAGCCCTGCGCTTCCAAGACCCGTGGGCTCGCGTAGTTCTCGGACGCGATTAGCTCGACGTGCTCTTCCTGGCGGCGGTTCTCCTGCTCGATCGCTACCGCGAGGTCGGGATCGAATCCGGCGATACGCTGGTCCGGGCTGAACATGACGAGCTCCTTCTAAGGCGAATGCGGGATTTTAGCATCGCCAGCAGGAATAAGGCCCCGAGCCCGCCGAATGAACCGCCACCGCTGGACACCGGAGGCGGCGGGGGTGGCGGCGCCAGTACATCCACAAAATTCACGGCGGCGTTATCCGTCGAGTCGGGGTCGGCCAGTTCGCTGCCCGCGTAAACGTGATACGCGGTATTGGTCTGAGACGTCATGCTTGGCACTGCCACTGTGATGCGCGCCTCGCCCTCGCCACCGGCTTCGATGGCACCAAGCTCGCAGCGGAATATGGACCCCCGAACCTCAAAGCAACCCTCCGATGTGGCGGTGACGTCCATGCGTAGCCGGACGAAGACGAACGCAGCGGAGACCGCCTCGCTCAGGTCGCCGGTGACGGAGATGACAATCTCGACTTCCGATTCCGCGACCGCTTGTGTGGGCGCTGCCAAAGTCACCGCAAGATCGGCGAGCGGCGGCGCAATGAGCGGAATTTCGTAGAGCTGCCCACTCTGCAAAGGACACGGCGGGGGTCCCCCGCCCCCGCTTGGGGACGGATACTGAAACGACGACGGCGCACCGACGAACAGGTCTCCATCGGTAAAGACCAGCACCTCGCCAAAATAGGTGTTCGAGAATGTCGACTGGACGGGCTCGGCAATACGCTGCACGAGCGACCACACGCCATCGTCTTCGACATAATGATAAATGGCGCTGGTGGGCGCGCCGACCAGCGCCTGCTGCTCATCGAGCAGTAGAACCGACCAGCCAAACCAGTGCGCGTCGTCCGCTTCGAACGTCGTAATGC
>CAYXYM010000198.1:0-3352 GCA_964469285.1 uncultured Gammaproteobacteria bacterium
TGCACGGTCACCGCCGATTACCACGTGAAGCTCACGCGGCCGACACCGACCGACGGCCCGGTTCATCTGGTTGCGCGCGTCGTCGACTCGACCGACGACCGCGCGACCATCGAGGCCGAGCTGCACGCGGGCGGCAAAGTCTGCGCGACTTGCCGCGGCACCTTCGTGGCGGTGAAGCCGGGACACCCTGCCTACTACCGCTGGTAAAAAGCTCGCCAATCACAGATTGGCTCCCACATTGGTGGGGCGCTATAGGCCGAGCTCTTCGAGCAGGCGGTCGGCGTGGTAGACGTTCCGCAGCGCCTCGGCGATGAACCCCGCGTGCACCGAGACCGCGCGGTTCAGCCGCCCGTCGTACCAATACGCGCCGCCGAGTGAGTGGATGTTGCCGTCGAACACGAGGCCCACGACTTCCGCATCCCGGTTGATCATCGGGCTGCCCGAGTTGCCGCCGATGATGTCGTGCGTCGTGGAGAGGTTCATGCGCTGCTCTAAGTTGACCTTGTCCTTTGCGGCGAGCCAACGCGGCGCGAGCGCGTACGGGTCATCGCCGGTGTGCCGGTCGTACGCGCCCGCGATGACCGTGAACGGCGGGATGGTGCGATCGCCTTCGGTCCAGCCGCTCACCTCGCCGTGCGACAGACGCAGCGTGAACGTCGCGTCCGGATAGGTGCCGGTACCTTTCAACGCGAACAGCACGGCCGCGATGCGCTGCTGGTTCGCCGTCTCGACTGAATCGACTTCGTCCTCGTACCGGTCATACAACGCGCGGGCTTCGTCGTCGACGCTACGCGCGAGCACGATCATCGGGTCATCCGACGCGGCAATCGCCGCCGCGCCGCCCTCCCACAGCGAGCGCCGGAATTCCACGTCGAACAACTGCGTGCCCTCGACGAGCTCGGCGGCGAGTTCCGCGGGGCCGTTCGCGCCGAGTACCGACTGCACGAATGGATCGTCGGTGCCGAGCGCTTCGCGCAGCTTCGTGAGCGACCAGCCGAGCTTCAGTTCCTCGTACTCCGCGTGGATCGGCGCGGGCGAGAGCACGCTTCGGGCGAGCGACTGCAGCGCAGTCTCGCGATACTCGCGCATGCGCTCGTCATTCGGCTTCTCGCGCTCGGCGCCCGCACGGACGAGTGCGCGCGCGATCGAGAACAGCCGGCTTTGGAAGCCGCGCCGGGCTTCAATCATTACGTATCGCTGGTGCATATCGCGGTACGCCGCCTGCGCCGCCGCGATACGGTCCCACGCGTCGCCGTATTCCGCGCGCCGCGCGCGGCGGGCCTGCACCCAATCCCGGAGTGCCTTTTCCTCGCGTTCCTTGAATGCGAACACGGCAGGATCCTGCAGCGCCTGCAAGCGACCCCGCAGCACCTTGTACGCGTTCTCGAGACCGAGGATCTCCGACTGCGCGTACCGGGCCTGTTCGTCGCCCTGCGATGCGTATTGGTTCAGCATCCCGCGCATCTCGGCGATGTAGAGCAGCCGGTCCAGCAGCGTCACGTCGCGCAGGAGCTGGAGCTGCGACACGGTCAGCAGGCGTTGCGTGGAGCCCGGGTGGCCGGTGACGAACACCGCCTCACCTTCTTCAGCGCCGTCCGCATTCCACGCAAAGTAGTCCGGGGTGGTCGCCGGCTCGCCGTCTTCATACGCGCGCAGCAGCGACGCGTCGAGCGCGTAGCGCGGGAAGTTAAAGTTGTCCGGGTCGCCGCCAAAGAACGACGCCTTGAGCTCGGGCGACCAAGCCAGGCGAACGTCGTCATAGCGTTTGTAGCGGTACAGGTGGTAACGGCCGCCGTGGTACAGCGACACGACGTCGCAGCGCACGCGCGTATCGCCGGCGACGCATTCCTGTTCGAGCCGGCTCATCACCGCGCTGCGCTCATCGCCGACCGGCGCGGCCGACACGACGTCGGTCACGTCGCTTGTTTCCACGAGTTGATTCAACTCAACGTTCGGACACTGGCGCTCTTCGCTCCGTTCGCTCGCGAGAAAGCCGTCCTGGAGCAGATTCTCTTCTGCGCTTGAGAGTTGTTCCACGCAGGACCAGACGCAATGGTGGTTGGTGAGCACCAGGCCTTCCGGCGAGACGAACGAGCCGGAACAGCCGCCCGCGAGACGGACCGACGAGCGCTGCACGCGTTCGATCCATTCATCGCTCGGCGAAAAATCGTACGCCGATTCCAACGTGGCGCGCGGCAGGTTGTCGAGCGTCCACATGCCTTCGGCGGCGGACAGCGTGACGGGGGCGAGAAGCAGGGCGACGGCAAATGAGCGCGTTTTCATGGTCGGTCTCACTATTCAGGTGCAACGATGGTAGCCGAGCTCCGTGCGCGTTGCACAGCGGGGTCGGGAATGGGGACGGCGTCGAGGAGGGCGCGTGTGTACGGGTGCTGCGGCGCCGCGTAAAGCGTGTCGCGATCGGCGAGTTCGACGACCCGGCCCTGATACATGACCATCACGCGGTGGCTGATATGTCGAACGACCGCGAGGTCGTGTGCGATGAACAGCAGCGTGAGCCCAAGTTCGCGCTGCAGGTCCATCAACAGGTTCACGATCTGTGCACGGATCGACACGTCGAGCGCAGACACGGGCTCGTCGCACACGAGCAGTTTCGGCTCGAGAATCAGCGCGCGCGCGATGCCGATACGCTGGCACTGGCCGCCGGAGAACTCGTGTGGATAGCGGCTCGCCTGCCTGCCGAGCAGGCCGACGCGGTCCAATAACGCGGCGACGCGCGCTTCGACTTGTGTCTCCGACAGCCCGGGCGCGTGCGTGCGTAAAGGTTCGGCGATGATTTCGTACGCAGTCATGCGCGGATTCAGGCTGCCGAGCGGGTCCTGCAGCACAATCTGCATGTCGCGCCGACGCACGCGTAAACTGCGCCGGTCCAAGGTCGTGAGTTCCTCGCCGAGCAGCGTGACGCTACCCCTGGTCGGCTTGATAAGTTGCAGCACAGCGCGCGCGAGCGTGGACTTTCCACTGCCCGACTCGCCGACGATGCCGAGCGTTTCGCCCGCGGTTGCGTCGAAGCTCACGCCGTCCACCGCGCGCACCCGGCCGAAGTGCACGTGCAGATCGCGAACGCTCAGCAGTGCGTCAGTCATGGTCGCCCCCGTGCAACGGCGAATGACACGCGACGCCGGCCGCGAGCATCGGCCGCTCTGCGTCGCACCGCGCGATGCGCCGCTCGCAACGCGGTGCGTACGCGCAACCGGCCGGCAGCGCCTGAAGATCTGCCGGGTCACCGGGGATGGTGGCGAGCCGTGCATCGTCGTTGCGGTCAAGCCTCGGGATGGACCGCAGCAGGCCCGCCGTGTACGGGTGGCGCGGCGCGGCGAACACCGAGTCGATG
>CAYXYM010000199.1:0-3932 GCA_964469285.1 uncultured Gammaproteobacteria bacterium
ACTTCGACCGATTCGGGCGGTGCAGTCGGCATCGACGGCGGCGGCAGTTCTTGCGGCGGCTGCGCCGGCGGCTGTGACGGCGGTACTGCGACCGCGGCTGCCGGTAATGCGGCGAGCGCGATCATCAAAAGCAGATATCTCATGAGGTCTCCTGTGTTGAGTACCAAGAGACCCTAACAAGTAGGCCGCCGCAGAACCAACGTCGTCAGAGCACTGGGCGTTTCACGGTGTTCCACGCGCATCCGCGAACTCAATACCGCAGCGGATGCTCGGCTTCCGGCGTCGGCATGTCGTCGGCGTCGGGCGCGAACTCGACGTGTTCGAGGTGGTGGATCAGACCGAGCACGGCATCGCACGCGGCGACCACGGACTCGGGTTGCACCGACTCGAAGCGGTCGCCGGCACTGTGGATGTTTCGCATGACGTTTGGCCAGAAACCGTCCGCGAGGCCGCTTTGCTTGCCGCCGTTCATCCGCAGCCAGAGTTGGTAGACCTCGATACGCGGCAGCACGGAAATCGATACGTTCGGAATACCGACTTCCTCAAAGCTCAAGTAGTCGCTCGGCGGGTAAACCGGAAACGGCACGCACTCGCGCTCGAGATCCCGGCACGACGCGCCCATCGCGTCGTACAGCGGCGCGTGTCCGTGCTGGGTCGCGCCGTAGAACACGACGTCGCCGTATGCGTTCACGTCGAGATTGATCATCGCGAGGACCTTGGCGGGGTCAATCGTGCGCGCCATGTGACGCGAGCCAACGAGGCCGATTTCCTCCATGTCGAAGAAAACGAAACGCACTCGATGCGGGCTACCGCCGTGCGCGATCAATTCCTCGGCGACGTGGACGAGCGCGATGACGCTCGCGGCATTGTCGACGATGCCTTGAGAGTACGAGCCGTCGGGCAGGCGCACGGTGTCGTAATGCGCGCCGACGATGATCTCCTTTTCGCCGTCACCGACGGTGAAGCTGACGTTCGCGCCGGTAGCGCGTGGATCGCTCTCGCGGTCGCCGTCATTCGGGAACTCGACGAGCTCTGGCTCGAAGCCATGCGACTCAAGCATCGCGACGAGCGTGGCGCGTCGCGCATCGTTGTCGGCGCCGGCGAACGCATGCAGGTGGCTCAGCATCACCGGCGGATGCGCGACCGCCTGGAAGTGGTCATGGTGGTCCGTTGGCGTCGCCGAGCACGCGGCGACGGCCAGCGCGCAGCCGGCCAAGAGTAGAGATCTGATCATTGCTGGTTCTCTATCCAGCGATTGATTTTACCCTCAAGCACGTCGAGCGGCAGCGCGCCGTCCTTCAAGATTTCGGTGTGGAACGCGCGCACGTCGAATCGGTCGCCGAGTGCCGCTTCCGCGCGTGCGCGGAGTTCGGCAATCTTCAGCTGACCAATCTTGTACGAGACCGCCTGACCCGGAATCGCGATGTAGCGCTCCGCCTCGGCAATTGCACGCGCCGGCGCGGTTGCCGAGTTCTCGTCCATGTACTCAAGCACCTGCTCGCGTGTCCAGCCGTGGTGGTGGTAGCCGGTATCGACGACGAGCCGGATCGCGCGCCATAGCTCGGCGGACAATGCGCCGTAATACTGGTACGGGTCGGTGTAAACGCCCAGTTCCTTACCGAGCGTTTCGGCGTATAGCGCCCAGCCCTCGGTGTACGCGGTGTAACCCCCGAAGCGGCGGAAGCGCGGCAGACCCTCGAGTTCCTGCTGGATAGACAGCTGGAAGTGGTGGCCGGGTGATGCCTCGTGCAGCGACAGCGATTCCATCGCCCAGATCGGACGCGCCTTGATGTCGTACGTGTTCGCGTAGAAGACGCCCGGCCGCGCGCCGTCCGGCGACGGTCGCATGTACGACCCACCGGCTGCGGATTGTTCGCGGAAGGGTTCGACCGCGCGGACTTCGTAGTTGGCCTTCGGCGCGAGGTCGAACAGCGCGGGCAGCAATGGGTCAACGACCGCCTGCAGGTCGCGGTAGCCCTGGATCAGCTCGTCGCCGGTCTCATAGAAGAACTGCGGGTCGGTTTCGGTATAGACGAAGAACTCGTGCAGCGTACCCTCGAAGCCGACGTCGGCCATCACGCCGCGGATTTCTTCGTGGATGCGTGTCACCTCGGCGAGCCCGATCTCGTGGATTTCGGCGGGCGTAAGGTCAGTGGTCGTGATGTTCGCGACGCGGAACTCGTACCATGCTTGGCCGTTCGGCAGCGCGTTCATGCCGACGGTGTCGCGTGCGTGCGGCAGGTATTCGTCGCGCAGGAAGTCGTGCAAGCCGGCGTATGCGGGCACGAGCTGTTCCGTAATTGCGGCGCGGTATGCGTCGGCGAGGCGAGTACGGTCTTCTCCGGTGATGGCCTCCGGCATGTTCGCGACCGGTCGCCAGAACAGGCTCTGCTCCGGATCCTCGACGACGTGCGCGGCGAGCTGCGGCAGGGTGCGCTCGACCAGGATCCGCGGCAGTACGACGCCCTGTTCGATGCCCTCGCGGAAGTTGGCCTTCGCTTGGTCGACCCAGGTCACGAAGCCGTCGATGCGCTTCAGAAAGTTGTCGTAGTCCTCGACCGTCTCGAACGGCTGCGCGCTCGAACCCGAACCGAGCTGCACGAAGAAATTCGGTGTCGAGTAGAACTGGTTCAGCGGCATCAGGTGGGTCGGGAAACGCTCGCCCGCGATTGCGCGCTCGCGATCGGCGACGAACATTTCATAGCTCAGTCGGTCCTGCTCACCGAGGTCAGATGGGTCGATGGCTTGGATTTCCTCGAGGAAGCGCTGCTCGAGCGCGAGTTCGGCCGCGCGGTGTTCCGGTCCTATGCTGTTCGGGAAGCGGTCGTTGTACCGGCGCTCACCCAGGAAGGTCGAACCGAGCGGGTTCAGCTCAAGATTCGCCTCGAAGTAGCGTTCGAATAGGGCGTTGAGTTCGGCGCTGGTGTCGGCGGTGACTTCGGTGGACTGATCCGGCGTGCAGGCCAGCAACAAGAACAGCGGCAACAGCACGACGATGAGGGCACGGCGCATAGAGCCTCCAATTCAATAGGTCTGTGTGAGACGCCCAACATACCAAAAAAAAGCGCCCGTCAGGGACTGACGGGCGCTTGCCGGACCTAAATACGGTACGTTTGCTGCTACGGCTTTGTACCGATGCGTCTGCTAGGGCCGGGCTTGACCGCTACTTACCAGCCGGAGTCTTCTTCGGCAGCCGGATCTTCCGACTCGGTCTGCGCGACCGCGGTATCGCTGTTCACCACGTTCTCGATGAACTGTGCGCGGAGGTCAGGATTCTCGTTCACGGTGTCGACGACCGCGTTGTACTCATCGCGGGTCCAACCGTGGCGTTCGATGACTTCGACCTGGCGGTCGACCATCTGTGCCTGAAGCTCCTGTGCGTCTGCAGTCGAACCGGCACCGGACATCTGGTCGGCGAGGGCACGGGTCTCTTCCTGCATTTCGATATGGATCTTCGCGAGTTCCTCGATCTTCGCGGCATCGACGTCTACTTCGACGTCAATCTGCGCGACCTGCTCCTGCAAGTCCGATGAGGTGTCGACATCCGCGTTCACGTCGGCGCTGGCGTCAAAGCCATCGTCTTCGGTCTGCGCGTAAGTGTCGCTGTCCGCATCGACGTCCGCATCGACGTCTACGTCGGCGCTGAACTCGTCATCTTCGGTCGCTGCATAAGTGCTGTCGGAATCGACGTCCGCATCGACATCAACGTCGGCGCTGAACTCGTCATCCTCGTTCTGGGCATACGTGTCCATCGTCGAGTCGGACTCGACATCGGAATCACTCTGCATTTCCGCGTCGGCATCTGCCGTGGTCTCGGTGTCGCTTGACCAGGTGTTGTCCTGCGCGTCTTGCTCGGTGGTTTCGGTCGACTGCTCGTCGCTTGTGTTGTCCGTGTACGAATCATCCTGTGCGTAGGCGAGTGTCGAGTGCCC
>CAYXYM010000200.1:0-5582 GCA_964469285.1 uncultured Gammaproteobacteria bacterium
CAGCAGCCGGCGCTCCTCCTCGATTGCCTCGTCCAGCGGCATCTCGTCGGTCGACAACGGATGTTTGCGGCGCGTCTCGCTGTAACGCTTCACCAGGGTCTGGTGGTTCGCGTGCAGGAAGAGTATTTCGCACGCGGTGCCGGCGCGGCGCAACTTTTCGACGACCTCTGGGACTTTGCGCAGGTCGCGAGGGCGGTTGCGCGCATCAATGCCGACCGCCAAGCGCTCGTACACGGGGTCGCCTGTCGCAATGGTTTGCTCGGCGAGGGTATCCAAGAGGCCTGCGGGCAGATTATCGATGCAGTAGTAACCGAGGTCTTCGAGCATGTGTAGCGCGACTGACTTACCCGATCCTGACAGTCCACTGACAATTACAAGACGCATTCAGACCTCCAATAACGCCAACGCGTGCGCTGGGTCTTGCGTGGACCGAAGCGCGTCACGCAGCGCTGCGTCATCGAAGCGTGCGGCAATCGCCGCGAGCGCCGCGAGGTGCTCGTTGTCGCAATGCAGCGGAACGATGAGACCGAACACAAGGTCAACCGGTACGCCATCGGCGGCTTCGAAATCCACGGGGTCTGCGAGCCGGATGAATGCACCGCGGCTCTGCATCAGCCCGTCGACGCGGCCGTGAGGAAGCGCCACGCCGTGCCCAATCGCGGTACTCCCGAGGCGTTCGCGGCCGAGCAGAGATTCAAGAATGACCGATTCGCTGGGCCTGTTGGAACGACCGGCCAGCGCGTGCGCCGCGATTTCCAATGCGCGCTTCCTGCTGGTAGCCGGTACGCCATAGGCGATGCGTTCCGGCGCGAGAAGCTCAGACATGGCCATTTATTTTTTGGTCCGTCTTGTGATGGTCGGTCAGCTTTTCCTTGTGTTTGATCAACTGCCGGTCGAGCTTGTCAATAAGACCGTCGATTGCCGCGTACATGTCCTCCGATACCGAATCTGCGAACAGGTCGTTGCCGCTGACGTGCAGCGTCGCTTCCGCCTTGTGGCGCAGTTTTTCCACTGTCAGGATCACATGCACGTCGGTGACGTGCTCAAAGTGGCGCTCAAGGCGCACGAACTTCGTGTCGACGTATGTCCTGAGGGCTGGCGTGAGATCGACGTGGTGTCCGGTTAGTTTTATTTGCATTCGATACTCCTTTCTTTACGTTCATTTGCCGGCGGGATCGACATTCCCTCCCGGTACTTCGCGACGGTGCGGCGCGCGACGCGCAGGCCTGCCTGGGCGAGCAGCTCAGCGATACGGCCGTCTGACAGCGGTTGGCGGACGTTCTCCGTAGCAATGAGTCGACGGATTTGCGCGCGCGCCGCGGTCGCCGACGACCCCTTGCCGTCGGCGGTGCCGAGCTGGCTGGAAAAGAAGTGGCGGAATTCGATGACGCCGCGCGGCGTATGCAGGTATTTGTTGGTGGTCACGCGCGAAATCGTCGATTCGTGCATGCCAAGTGCTTCCGCGACCTCGCGCAGCACGAGCGGCCGCATGGCGATATCGCCGTGCTCGAGAAATTCGCGCTGGTGGCCGACGATGAACGTCGCGACTTGCAGCAGCGTATGCGCGCGGCTGCGAAGGCTCTTGAGCAGGAAGCGAGCGTCCTGGAGATGGTCGCGCAGACAGGCGCGGTCGTCGCCGCTCGTTCCGTCGCGAGCGAGTTGCTGGTAATACGGGTTGATACGCAATCGCGGCGCGAGCTCTGGATTGAGTTCGACGTGCCAGCGCCCATCGCGACGCGTGACGAGCACATCGGGAATGATGAAATCCGGCTCGGCGGTCGCGATGCCGGCTGCCGGGCGCGGTTGCAATGAGCGGACGAGTGCAATGGCTGGCTCGAGGGCGTCGCGCTCAACGTCGCACGCGGATGCAATGCGGTCGAATCGACCGCCGCCGAGGTCGTCGAGATGCGCGTCGACAATGGCTCTCGCGAGCACGAGGCCCGGCGTGGTCGGCGGCTTTTCACTCAGTTGCACGAGAAGGCATTCGCCCAGTGTCCGTGCGCCGACGCCAATGGGGTCAAAGCGCTGGAATCGGTGCAGGACCGCCGTAATTTCGTCGAGTCCCGCGTCATTGCCCGCCGGTAACGCCAATTGGATTTCGTCGACGGTCGCTTCGAGGTAACCGTCCTCGCCGATATAGTCGAGCAGCGTCAATGCGATCTGTGCGTCTCGTTCTGTGAACGGCGTGAGTTCGATCTGCCATCGCAAGTAACCGTATAGCCCTTCGGGGGCCTCCGCTTGCCACTCGGTCGCGTCGCCGCCCATCGCCGGTGCGCTCGACCAATCCAGCGTGAGCTCAGGAGCGTCCCATTCGGGTTCCTGGACGTCGTGGTCGGGCTCCGGCTCAGCGTCGTCGTCGTCTTCCACGGCTTCCAGCATCACGTTCGACTCCAACGCGGTCTGGATTTCGGCTTTGAGTTCAACGGCGGACATCTGCAATAGGCGAATCGCCTGCTGCATTTGGGGAGTCATGGTCAGTTGCTGACCGATACGAAGCTGAAGTGCTTGTTTCATTTTTCCTTTCCGCCTTCAGAGGCGGAAGTCCTGCCCCAAGTATACCTCCCTGACTTGTTGATTTTCGAGAATTGCCGCCGGTTCGCCGGCGGCGATGACCCGTCCCTCGGACAGTATGTATGCGCGCGAACAGATCCCCAGCGTTTCGCGGACGTTGTGGTCCGTGATGAGTACGCCGATTCCGCGGTCGCGGAGGTGTTCGATGATGCGTTGGATGTCGATGACAGAGATTGGATCGACGCCCGCGAACGGTTCGTCGAGCAGGATGAATCGGGGATCCGCTGCCAGCGCACGCGCGATTTCAACGCGGCGTCGTTCGCCGCCGGACAGCGAGATACCGGAACTCGTGCGGATGTGCGCGATATGCAGTTCATCCAGTAGCTCCTCGAGGATCCGTTCCCGCGCCGGCTCGTCGAGCTCGTCGCGGACCTCGAGGATCGCGCGAATGTTGTCGGCAACCGACAGCTTGCGGAATACGGACGCTTCCTGCGGCAGGTAGCCGAGTCCGAGGCGCGCACGCGCGTGAATCGGCAAATGCGTGATGTCGCGCCCGTCGAGATGAATGCTTCCCTCGTCGCATGAGATGAGGCCGACGATCATGTAAAACGACGTGGTCTTGCCGGCGCCGTTCGGCCCAAGCAGGCCGACGACTTCGCCGCTCGTGACTTCGAGCGAAACTTCGCGGACGACTCGGCGTGATTGGTAGCGCTTGCCGAGGTCGCGCGCGACCAATACCGTCACGGGCGTGGCTCCGCGTCACCCTCATCGTCGGCCGGCTTACGCGGCTGGATCGTCACGCGAATGCGGGAATCCGACTCGCCCGCCGCGATGACCCGCTCGGTGTTCACGTCGTAGCGCAGGTCCTCGCTCAGGAACTCGTTGCCTGAATGCGTGACCCGCACGCCGCCACGCAACCTGACTTCGCCAACCGCGGCGTCATAAATGAGTTCGCGCGCCTCAGCTTCGGTCGTGGGACGGTCCCCGTCATGGGCCTGTGAAAACTGCACCGGATCGCCCCGGACAGTCGCGCCGGTGAGTTCGTCGTCGGTGAAATGCAGAATCAGCTCGTCGCCACGGATATCCATACCGCCGCGCGTGACGTGTACGTTGCCACGATAGGTGGCAATCCCGCCGTGGCGGTCGAGCAATTGGGTGTCCGCCGACAGGCTGATTTCCTGATCGTTATCGCCCGGAAGGGCGGCCGCGCCGGTCACGACAGCGAGCAGGGCGGCAGCAATGAGTCTAGGGTACATAGCGTCCTCGTACTGAGGATTCTAGGCGGATTGTCCCGGCGTTCATATCCGCGGTTAACCCGATTGCGCGCAAGTTGCCATGCAGTGAGATGACCTGGACCGGCGACTGGGTGCTCGCGATACGCGCGCCAGCGTCGACGAGAAGGTCGTCCGAGCGGAACTCGATACGGGTGCCGGTCGATTCGTCCACGACCGCGACGCCGCCGGACAGTGAAACTCGCTGTGTCTCGGCATCGGCGCGTCCGTGCGTCGCCGTGATGACGAGCGGCGGGCCGCCGCCCTGCAGCCATTCGAGACGGGGAGATTCAATCAGCGCAGTATCGTCGGTTGGCTCGTGCGCGATGCGTGGTGCGTCGATGCGGTACGCGATTTTGCCATCGGCGTCCGTCGCCGTGAGGCTCGCGTCCGTGAAATACCACTCCGGTCCGGCCGGCAGGATTGAATCGATTGCGCGAAACTGACCGGATTGTAGCCATGCCGTAAGCGCGGCGAGCACGAGCAGCGCGAGGACTCCCGCAGAAACACGTGTCATCGTCAGCGTGCCTGTCGGGCAGTGAGCAGCAGGTCGCACACTTCGCGTACGGCGCCGTCGCCGCCGCGTGCGTCGGTGCGCCAGTGTGCGACTTCGTCGAGGTCACGCGCGGCGTTCGCAACCGCGATTGCGAGCCCGGCCGTCTCCATCATTGCGCGGTCGGGGAGGTCGTCGCCCGTGCATGCGGTTTCGGCATCGGTCATGCCGAGGGTCGACTGCAAATCGCGCAGTACAGCGACCTTGTCCGCGACGCGTTCGAAGAGATGGGTGATGCCGAGGTCCGCCATACGCCGCCGCACGGCCGCTGACTCGCGGCCGGAAATGACGGCGACCTCGATGCCTGCCGCGAGCAGGCGCCGAATGCCATAGCCATCGTGCACATGGAAAGCCTTGTACTCGGCGCCGTCATCGCCGATGAACAGGCGACCGTCGGTGAACACGCCGTCGCAGTCGAACACAGCGAGCCGCACCGCGGCAGCCCGCCGCAGGAGGTCGTCGCGCGAGACGCTCAAACGACACCTGCGCGCAGGAGATCGTGCATGTTCAGCGCGCCGGTGAGCGTCCCGTCCTCCGACAATACCAGCAGCGCGTTGATACGATGCGTCTCCATGAGGTTCAACGCCTCCGCAGCAAGTACGCCCGGCGTGGTCGTGCGTGGTGTGCGCGACATCACGTCGTCAATGGTTGCGACGCGAAGGTCAACGTCGCGATCAATCGCGCGCCGCAAGTCGCCGTCCGTGAAGACGCCGATGACGCCGCCGCCTGCGTCGACGACGGCTGTCATCCCCAGTCCCTTTGCTGTCATTTCGTCGAGCGCCGCAGTCACCGCGACGCCCGGCGCGACGCGCGGCACGGCGTCACCGTCGTGCATCACGTCAGCGACGCGTAACAAGAGCCGGCGCCCGAGGGCACCGCCCGGATGAGACATTGCGAAGTCGTTCTGCGTGAAGCCGCGCGTTTCGAGCATCGCGACGGCGAGCGCGTCGCCCATCGCGAGCGCTGCCGTCGTCGACGACGTTGGTGCGAGCCCGAGCGGGCACGCTTCCTTTGCGACGCCGACGTCGAGATGGACGTCCGCCTCCCGCGCGAGTGTCGAGCGCGGGTTGCCGGTCATCGCGACCAATGGGATGCCGAGGCGTTTTATCAGCGGGACGATTGTGAGTAGTTCCGCCGTTTCACCGGAGTTCGACATGGCGAGCACGACGTCGTCGCGCGTAATCATGCCAAGATCGCCATGGCTGGCTTCGCCTGGGTGGACGAAAAACGCTGGACTTCCGGTGCTG